>CALEST010000325.1 GCA_937907555.1 uncultured Sediminibacterium sp. | reverse complement strand
CAAGCCACAAGTAACAACAAATCATTGAACCTATTGTTTTTAAGTTACCTTTGCCGTATAATTCAGATCATGAAAACAACCCATATTATTATTCTTGTATTAATTGCCGCAGCCATCGCTGTGTTGGTGCAGTACAGCGGTGACCTGACTACTTATGAGACCATTGCTTCCGCAAGAGAGAAGGAAGGAAAATTCGTGAATTTGATAGCCAAATTAGACACTACTCAGGCTATAGAATATGATGCGGTAAAAAATCCCAACTACCTTAGTTTTACTGCAATTGATACCCTTGGTAATTCTATCAAAGTGATCTACCACGATACCAAGCCTACCGACATGGAAAAAAGTGAAAGAATTGTTTTGAAAGGGAAGGTTCAAAATAACCAGTTTGAATGTGAACATATTTTACTGAAGTGTCCATCGAAATACAAAGACGACCCTTCAGCAATGCAGAAACAGCTGCAAACTTCTAATTAACGTTATTCTATACCATAAGCTAGCTTCATGAATTATATTGGTGAACACCTGTTACCAGGTCAGATAGGACATTTTTTTGCAATCCTGAGTTTAGTTGCTTCTCTGTTGGCAACTTTTGCTTTTTATAAAGCTTCCAGTGTTGCAGTGGAAAATCAAAAGTCTTGGAAAATACTTGCCAGATGGTCATTTGGTATTGAATCTGTAAGTATTCTGGTTTTGTTCGGGGTTTTGTATTATATTATTTCCAACCATTTGTTTGAATATAAGTATGCTTATACGCACAGCGATTTAAGTCTCCAGTTTGAATACTTGCTGAGTTGTTTCTGGGAAGGCCAGGAAGGTAGTTTCATGTTGTGGAGTTTCTGGCATTGCGTATTGGGTTGGATTATCATCTGGAAAGGCGGTAAATGGGAAGCTCCTGTGTTGACTGTTATTAGTTTTGCACAGTTCTTTATTGCTACCATGCTTTTGGGTATGTATTTCTTTGGAACCAGAGTAGGAATTAGTCCTTTCGCACTGTTAAGAAATGAAATGGATGCCCCCATTTTCAGTCAGCCCAACTATCTGGATTTTATTAAAGACGGTACCGGATTAAATACTTTATTACAGAATTACTGGATGGTAATCCATCCCCCGGTTTTATTCCTTGGTTTTGCCTCTACTATTGTTCCCTTTGCTTATGCAATGGCAGGTCTTGCCAAGAAGGAGCACGATTGGGTAAAGCCGGCCTTACCTTGGGCGTCTTTTTCTGCTGCTGTATTGGGAACAGGTATCATGATGGGTGGTGCCTGGGCTTATGAAAGTTTATCATTCGGAGGGTATTGGGCATGGGATCCGGTTGAGAATGCATCACTGGTTCCGTGGTTAACACTGATTGCAGGCTTACATACCAATTTAATTTACAAGAGTAGCGGGTATTCTTTAAGACCTACCTATTTCTTCTATATCATTAGTTTTTCATTGATTTTATATTCTTCTTTCTTAACCAAGAGTGGAATACTGGGAGATACTTCCGTGCACTCCTTCACAGATATGGGACTGAATGCACAGTTGTTGCTTTTTGTATTGATCTTTTTTATCCCAGGCATGGTACTGTATTTTATCAGATACAAATCAATCCCATCCATTCAAAAAGAAGAGAGTACTTATAGCAGAGAATTCTGGATGTTCATTGGATCACTGGTTTTGTTTCTGTCGGGTATGGTAATCATTGCCAAAACTTCTACTCCTGTTTGGAACAAGGTTTTTGGAACCAATATAGCACCACCACAGGATCCGGAGTTTGCCCATAATCAGATTCAGATTTTTGTGGCGATCATATTAGGTATTCTTACAGCAACTACACAATACCTTAAGTATAAGGATACTCCTAACGGTTATTTCTGGAAAAAAATAATGGTGCCAACGGTAATAGCGCTTGTTATTTCCGCTGCCATTAGTATCTGGGGCGATATTTCCTATACCAAGAAGGGCGCTGGTTTTCTTGCTGCCATTCACCTGGGCATTTTTGCTGCTGTTTATGCGGTGGTTGCCAATACAGCCTATATATGGCTGGGAGTAAAAGGAAAGATCAAAGCTGCCGGGGCTTCTGTAGCGCATATTGGATTTGGTATGGCGTTATTAGGTATTTTAATTTCATCTGGAAAAAAAACAGTGCTTAGCTGGAACACAACAGGGGTAACGCCTTTAAGTGTGGAGAGCAAGGATGAAAAAGGAAATCCGGCTGGGGATCCAGCTGAAAACTTAACCTTGTTTAAAGCAGTGGCAACGGATATGGGAAGATATATGGTTACTTACACCATGGACACTACCAATCCAAGAGACCGCAAAAGATATTTTGAAATTGATTTTAAAGCCAAAGACGGATCTGAGCAATTCAAATTATATCCGGATGTAATTAAGAACAATAAAGGGATGGAAGGGTTTGCAGCCAATCCGGCCGCCAAACATTACTGGCACAAGGATATTTTTGTTTACATCACTTCATTCCAGGAAAACAGGGCAGCGGATACAGTAAGTTTTAAGAACAGAGCAGTGAAGGTAAATGACACTTTGTTTTATGGAAACGGTATGATGATCTTAAATAAAGTATCCGTGAATCCAGCTGAACTGGCTTCTAAATACAATAAGGATGAAACGGCTTTGTTTTTGGATATGACCATTATTTCCAAAGAAGGAAAACAGTATAGGGCTTATCCGGGTATTGCATTAAAGGGTCAGGAACTAAGATCATTGCCCGACAGTGTTATTTCGCAAAGTCTGGTGCTCAAGTTTAATAAAGTAATCAATCAGGATAAAGGCGAGTTGGAAATTGGAGTTAAGGAAAGCGGCAATATTACCGACCTGATTACCCTGAAAGTGTATGAGTTTCCCATGATTAATCTGTTATGGCTGGGGATCGTTATTATGGTTACTGGTTTTGTAATGTCGATTGTTCAGCGTGTTAAACAAATGGCAAAAAGCACCCTGTAACAGCGGCAGCAAAGGTTACATTTTGAGTGTCATTGTATTAATATTAGTCTGATTTGACTAAATTGAATGTTAATGGGCACCAAATATATCCCTGTCATCCTGCTGATTTGCAGTTTTTGCTGCACTGGACTGTTAAAAGCACAGGACAAAGGCATTTATGATACGGTTCGGGTATATGCTTATATTACACCCGAAGGAGATACAATAGGAGAGTCCTGGCTTCCCTCTGTTGAAGTGATAGGGAAACTGAATGCAGCTGGTAGAAAATATTGGGCGGAGTGGACCCGATTGAGAAATGCGGTCTATGTAACTTATCCTTATGCAAAAGCCGCTTCCCGTATAATAAATGAAATCAATCTGCAGCTGGTAAATGTTTCAGATAAGCAGATGCGAAGGAAAATTATCCGTTCCCGGGAAAAGGAAATGAAAAAACAATTTACAGATCAACTGACCAAATTGTCTGTTTATCAGGGGAGGGTATTAATGAAGTTGATAAACCGTGAAACCGGAAACAACTGTTATGAAATTATTGAGGAATACAAAGGTTTTATGACAGCTGCATTCTGGCAAACCGTAGCTTTCGTTTTTGGTAGTAACCTAAAGCAGCCTTATGATCCAGGGACAAAAGATGCAGAAATGGAAAAAATAGTGAGGGATGTGGCGCGCATGTACGGCTACCCGGGCTAAAGATATTGATGCAGATATGTTTGAAACTCTTTTCGGGAAATCATTTCAGCACCCAGACTTTCTAAGTGTTCTGTATATACCTGACAATCTATTAACACCACTTCTTCCTTTATTAATTGAGATACCAATTGAATAAAAGCAAACTTGCTGGCATTGGAAACCAGACTGAACATACTTTCTCCAAAAAACAATTTGCCCATCCTGATTCCGTATAATCCTCCTACCAGTGTATTGTTTTTCCAGGCTTCTGCAGAAATGGCTAAACCTTGTTTATGCAATGCTGTATAGGCAGTTTCTACCTCATCCGTTATCCAGGTGCCTAGTTGCCCTGGTCGTTTATTTACTTTGCATTGATGTATTACTTCTGCAAAGGATGCGTTCATTGAAAAAACAAATTCATTTCTTTTTATCACCTGCTTCATGCTTTTGCTTACCAATAATTTTTCGGGAAACAATACGAATCGGGGGTCAGGGCTCCACCAAAGTGAGGTGCTTCCCTCGTACCACGGAAAAATACCCTGCTGGTAAGCCAGTTTTAATCGTTCTGTAGATAAATCGCCACCAATAGCCAATAAGCCATCCTCCAATGCATCTTCAACAGGAGGAAACAATAATTTGGAGGAAAGAATATGCATTAAGAATTCAGTTCTACTGTAGCGCCAATACCTCTTTCTGTAATGCTATTGCACATTGGTTTTAATGTGTCGTAATCGCCTTTTTTTACTGCGTATTTGCCTTTGTAATGTATAAACATGGCACATTGTTCCGCTTGTTCAAGCGTATGTCCGCAAATTTCTATTAGGGTCTCAATTACCCATTCAAATGTATTGACTTCGTCATTCCATACAATCAAGCTATACTGATCGGTAGTTAGCGTATCGGTATCTGCAACAGGGGACTCCCAGATTTGAGGATTATTGGAAGAGTAAACATTCGACATGCAGTAAAATTATAGAATCGCTACTGATTTAAAGAAAAATGAAAATTTGTTTTGAAAAAAATAGATTTTTTTTTGCTGTTTACATTTCAGACCCTATTTTTGCACTCCCAAACAATTAGGGAGCATAGCTCAGTTGGTTTAGAGCATCTGCCTTACAAGCAGAGGGTCCGCGGTTCGAACCCGTGTGCTCCCACAAAGGTCTCGAGTTTTACTCGGGACCTTTTTTATTTCCCTCTAAGCTGTTAATCCGGGTAAGTATAGTAGATTAAGTTTTATTGGCTAAATTGAGTTGCTTCAACTTTCAACCATGCGATTGCTGATTTTTTTGACTCTTTTTATTAGTTACCCCATTACTATGTTTGCCCAGGAATATCGTACAGCCAATCCCAAAGCCAGTTTGCAAACTGTAAAACTGTACAATAACTTATTCAGGATTTTGCCACAGGGTATTCTTTTCGGGCATCAGGATGACCTGGCATACGGCCTTGGCTGGGAGTATATACCAGGGAAAAGCTGTGTGCAGGATGCGGTAGGTGAATATCCGGCCATGTACGGTTGGGAATTGGGAGACCTGGAGTTGGATGCAAACTACAATCTGGATAGTGTGCCTTTTCAAAAAATGAAAACATTTATTCGGGAAGGATATGAACGTGGTGGTGTTATTACCATCAGCTGGCATGCAAACAATCCGGTTACAGGTAAAAATGCCTGGGACATTTCAGGCAATGCGGTTTCGGCCATTATTCCGGGTGGTAGTATGCATGATAAATACAAAAACTGGCTCGATAAAATTGCCGGTTTTCTATCGGATTTAAAAACACCTGGGGGAGAATTTATTCCTGTTATTTTCAGGCCTTTTCATGAACTAACCGGCAACTGGTTCTGGTGGTGTCAGAATGTTTGTACTCCGGAAGAATATAAATCCCTGTGGAAATTTACTTTTGATTATTTAACCAAGATAAAACAGCTTAATCATTTATTGTTTGCTTACAATCCGGAGAAGTTCGAGAATGAAGCACAGTTTTTACAGTATTATCCCGGCGATGATTATGTTGATATCATGAGTTTTGATTTTTATCAATACGGGGACCCTTCCAATAACAGTGATTTTGAAACAACCCTCGATAAGCGATTGTCGATTCTTACCAAGTTATCTAAGGAGCGAAAAAAGTTGCCGGCACTGGCTGAAACCGGATTTATGAATATCCCTTATCCTGAATGGTTTACTAAAAAGCTCATGAAAGGAATTGGGAATCATGCCATTTCTTATGTACATCTTTGGAGGGACGGAGGTTTGGTAAATGGTACAGGACAATATCGTTTTGCACCCTCTCAGGATCACTTTATTCCGGTAGGTCGGGACCCTGCATTTATGGATTTTTACAAACTATATATTTCCGATAAATTCATTTTTGGCAATAAAGTTCAGCAACTAAACTTGTACAAATGAGATGCATTTTATTTTTAATCGGGACTTGGTTCTCGGTAAGCCTAATGGCACAATCTTCTGTATATGATGAGTCTTTAGCTAAAAAACTGGCTGCGGATGATTATGGAATGAAACAGTATATGCTTGTAATATTGAAAACGGGAACCAATACTACTCAGGATAAAAAATTCATAGATAGCTGTTTTGCCGGACATATGAGCAATATGAATGTAATGGTAAAGGCAGAAAAATTAGTGGTAGCCGGTCCCATTGGTAAAAATGACAAATTGTATCGGGGTATTTTTATTCTCAATGTTGCCAATAAAGAAGAAGCGGAAAAGTTATTGAAAACAGACCCTGCAGTAAACGCCGGATTATTGGATGCGGAATATTTTCCCTGGTATGGCTCGGCTGCATTGGCAACCTATTTGCCCAATGTTGAAAAAATAACAAAGAAAAATTTTTAACATGGAATCATTGCAGCAATTAATTGTTGAGCTGGAAGCATTTGTACCAGATGCAGAAAAGTTGAATCCCAAAATTTCTGCTGTAAATGTAGGCTGGCATATTGATCATTGCTTGCTGGTCATCAATCAGATTGTAAAAGCGATGGATATGTCTGATCCGGCCGGATACCAATATCAATTCAATTTAAAGCGTTGGATTGCTTTTACATTCAATAAATTTCCAAGAGGTGTAGCTAAAGCGCCCCGGCAAGTAAGACCTGTTGAAGCATTTGATGTTGACAAAATTCATGCAACCATTGAACAAACAAAAAACAGTCTGGCAGTTTTTACTACATTGCAGCCCAATCAGTTTTTTGTGCATCCTTTCTTTGGAAAACTCAATCAAAAGACAGCACTTAAAATGCTTAGGATACATACGGCACATCATCTGGCCATTATAAAGGACATAATAAAATAAAGAAAATGATACAAGCAAAAGGATATGGTGCAACCAGCAAAGACAGCGAAATTGTACCACTCGAATTCAATAGAAAGTCATTAGGCACATCTGATGTGTTAATTGATATTTTATATTGTGGTATTTGTCACTCTGATATTCATACGGCAAGAGGTGAATGGGGGGCAGCCATTTATCCGGTAGTACCCGGTCATGAAATTGTTGGTAAAGTGGTTCAGGTGGGGGAATCTGTAACCAAGTTTAAAGTAGGGGATATTGCCGGTGTTGGCGTATTTGTAGATTCCTGCAGAACCTGCAATCCTTGTAAAACAGGATTAGAACAATACTGCGAAGAGGGGATGGTTCCTACCTACAATGGGTATTACCGGGATAAGCAAACACCAACCTATGGTGGGTATTCTAATTGTTATGTAATTGATGAAAAATACACTTTGCATATTCCTCAGAAAGAGAATTTAGCAGGGGTGGCTCCTTTATTGTGCGCAGGGATTACCACTTACTCTCCATTAAAATTTGCTGGTGTAGGGAAGGGGCATAAAGTGGCCGTTCTTGGATTAGGCGGATTAGGGCATATGGCTGTAAAGTTTGCCGCTTCATTTGGTGCAGAAGTTACGATGCTAAGTACTTCCCCTTCCAAAGAAGCAGATGCAAAAAAACTAGGTGCACATCATTTTGCCTTGTCAACAGATCCGGCACAAATGAAAGCCCTGAAAGGGAAATTTGATTTTATTCTGAATACAGTCGCTGCCAAGCACGATATGAATAAATTTCTGGATCTGCTTACATTAGATGGGAAAATGCTGATTGTTGGGATACCTCCAGAGGAATCAGCTTACAGTGCAGCTAAATTAATTTCAAAGCGAAGAAGCATTATCGGTTCCATGATTGGTGGAATTGCTGAAACGCAGGAAATGCTTGATTACTGTGCAGCCCATAATATTTATTCCGATATTGAATTGATTCCGGTACAGGAAATTAACAAAGCATATGAGCGCGTTATTAAATCCGATGTGAAGTACCGGTTTGTGTTGGATATGAAAACCCTTTAATCGGTTATTTCAACAATCAATTCTACTTCAACGGCCATATTAAAGGGAAGGGTGTTGGTTCCAATTGCGGAACGGGCATGCTTCCCTTTTTCACCTAAAGCCAAAACCATTAAGTCGGAAAACCCGTTCATTACTTTGGGTTGGTCATAAAAGTCTGAAGCACTGTTAACCAAGCCCAGTACTTTTACAATTCTTTTAATTTTACTTAGTTCGCCTAATTCTTTTTTTAATGCTGCCAACTGATTGATAGCGGTTAATCTGGCAGCAGCATATCCTTGCTCTATACTTAGGTCTGCTCCCAATTTTCCTGTAATATATTTTCCCTGAGGGTCAGAAGGCCCCTTTCCGGAAAGAAATATCAGGTTCCCTGTTCTTACTGCATTTACATAGTTGGCAACAGGGCTAGAAACTGAAGGCAATAATATGCCTGCAGCAGATAGTTTTTCTTCCGGTGTTTGTGCCAATATCTTCAAGCTGAAGAAAAGGGCAATCAGGCTGAGTATCGTTTTCATTTTAAATGGTTTTTTGAATAAAGGAAGGGATATGTCTGGGTTGATGAATTTTTATTTTTTTACTGGGAATAAATTCTCCGGAAATGAGTTCTACGGACTGTTTAGATACTTTAAATAGCTCAGCGAGATACCCAATTAAAAATGCTGTGGCTTTTCCTTTTTCTGGCTGGGTTGCAATGGCAATTTTTAATTGATTTCCTTTAATTTTTCCTACTTGATTCATTTTGGCGCCTGCTGTTACCAAAACATTCAGAATTAAATCTTCTCCCTGCCAGGTGTAAAACAATTCATTCATTAACTTGAAATTACGCATTAATGGTGTTCATACATTTTCTCACCTGCTGTAACCGAAAATGGCAGCATATTCTGTGGCGGAGGAATGGGACAGGTAGCAAAAGGAGTGAAGACACAGGGGGGATTATAAGCCTTATTAAAGTCTATATGAAAATCAGCTTTTTCTGCATCTGTTTTGGGAATGTATAAAAATCTGCCAGCAGCATAGGTGCTGGTTCCCGATGTGTTGTCTCCCATTACCACCAGCAAATATTCACCTTCTGAAATGGCATCCAGCGTGTAAAAATTTCCCTTGTATTCAAACCTTATTTTTCCTGCCAGCTCTGTTGGATTTTCCTGACCCAATGCATTCTTGATTATTATATTCTGCTTAAATGCCGGTTTAATAAATTGTGCTTTTATTTTCCAGCTGCTATCTGTTGGGAAATAATCAATACCCTTAAAATGCGTCAGGTTTTTCGATTGCAGGTCTCTTAAGCGAATTCCGATTTTTTCACTTCTTTTGATAATATTAAA
>CALEST010000324.1 GCA_937907555.1 uncultured Sediminibacterium sp. | reverse complement strand
CCTGCGGAATCACATTAATCTTATCAATCTTTTCATCATAGTCCGTTTTCAATGTGGCGTTGAAAGATTTATCCTTTGCTCTTAACCCATGATAAGCTAAACGCAAATATTCATCTGCTAATGCATTAATATCTGTTGGCTCTTTTTTTCCGTTACTGCTGCGGCTGTGCTGCAACATTCCTTTTACGATGGCATCAGCACGTTTGCCATGATGATTTATTTTGTCAAGATTTTGTACAATATCAGCTGCGATGTTTTTTACTTCACTGGTATTTCCTTTATCAACTTCATCAACCATTTCCTTTATCAACTCAACACTTAGTTCTGAAAAATTATTGACAAAGTTCAATGGGTTTTGAATTTCATGAGCAATACCGGCAGTGAGCTCACCTAAAGAAGCCATTTTTTCTGATTGAATTAACTGGTGCTGAGTTGATTTCAGCTCTTCAATAGAATTTTTAAGATCGGCTGTCCTTTCCGCAACCTGTATTTCCAGTTCATTTTTTTTTTTTTTAATCAGTTCTGTTCTTTCAGTTTCTTTTTCTCTTGCAAGTTTTTCATTATCAAGTGCCTGCTGGCTATTTTCTTTTCTAAGCCTGTCAAAACGCATCAGTAATATCAATGAAAATGACAAAACCAGCCAGCTAATGCAAATTACTTCTATCAATCTGAAATTTTCCATTAGCAAACCGGCGAACTTCAATTCTATTCCAAGAGCTTCTAAAGGGCTCGTGATCAGGTAAAGTGTTAATAGTGGAAAAGCTCCAATGATGAGATAGCGTATAGAACGATCTTTTTTCCTTATAAAAAGCAGCAATGTAATCAGAATAAGCAATGGAATGAGCAGAAAAGAAAGTAGTGAACTAATGCCTAAAAAAAATTGGAATGAATTTTCAAAAAACAGGCTTGATAAAAATGCCAGTATAAAAACAGCCACATTTAAAAAAGCAAAAACAACCAATACCTTATCCCATTTGGGATAAATGGATTTTGTCTGTAAAAAATTTCTAAAAAAATGTAAAAAGAAGTACGGAATAAATGCCCATGCGAAACCCAGGTATGTTACGTATTGCAGCATGGCGTAGTTTTCCCAGTTTGTATATTCAAATGAGATATTCCAAAGCCGGTTTATAGCCAGAAAGATGGCAAAAAGAGAAAAATGCAGATAAACTTTTTCCCTGACGATTTTGAAAAAGAACAGGTTTAAGAAAATAGCAAGCAGTAATAGTCCGAGAACAAAAGCTTCCTGCAAATGTACTTTTCCAAAATAATTTTCCCGGTTATCAACATAATCAATATAGTTCTCCCTGATTAATTTTTCAGTGTTTAATATTCGAACAGAAACATTGAAATTGGGGTTTTTGTGCCTGAAACGTTTGTCGTAAATTAAAATTTCTTCACCAGGTTTTAACACAAAAGGTATTGCACCAGGGCCAATGCCAGGACCATTACCATCACCGGCAGATTTTAATCCATCTTTTTCTTCCCATTTTCGTAAAAACCCACTTTTATAATGAGTGAGTGAAGAATCATTTTTAACCAGGTAAACGTCATAATAATCAACATAAGAAGTAAGTGAAAAATTTGCATCATGAGACATTGTATTTCTGAGCCTGTACCTTGTCCAGACTGTATAAATTTTATTCGTATCAATACCAGCTGCTTTTAATCCTTTTATATGAAATTTTTCAGATAGGGGAGACTTACTTACATCATCAAAAGTCCATTTGCCTTCCTTATCTTCCAGTTTTTGCCAATATGAACTATCTAACTTCTGAGAAAGTGCTGTATCTGATTTTATTTCATATACAGGAGGCAGGGAAGATTGAGCAAATGTGAAGAGAAATGAACATGTATACAATAAACAGAACAGGATGTTTTTTTTCATTGTATCAATTTATGAATTATTTTAATTATCACATTTAAATCAATCGTCATTTCATTCAGACAACAGGTAATACAATAATAAACTCACTTCCTTCTCCTTCTTTCCCTGCCTGCGCTGCCGCTTCGGCAGACAGGGTTTCCACCTTCAATTCTCCGCCATGTGCTTTTACAATATCATAACTCAGGCTTAACCCTAATCCTGTTCCCTGGCCTGTTGGTTTGGTGGTAAAGAAGGGTTGGAATATTTTATCTAATACTTTATTTGGAATACCGTTGCCGTTGTCTGCCACTTTTATTTCTATTTTTCCATTTATCTTTTTAGTACTAACAGAAACAGTAGGTTTATAATTCGCAATTCCTGATTTCTTCTTTTCATCCACTACATAAAATGCATTTGTGATTAAATTAAGAATAACCCTTCCTATATCTTGTGGAATCACATTAATCTTATTAATCCTTTCATCATAGTCCGTTTTCAATGTTGCGTTGAATGATTTGTCTTTTGCCCGCAAGCCATGATATGCTAAACGTAAATATTCATCTGCCAGCGCATTGATGTTTGTAGGTTCTTTTTGTCCGTTGCTGCTTCTACTGTGTTGCAACATGCCTTTTACAATGGCATCGGCACGTTTG
>CALEST010000323.1 GCA_937907555.1 uncultured Sediminibacterium sp. | reverse complement strand
GATAGTAAAAGCGCTAAAAAAACACAGAGGTAAAAGAAAAGATGCATCGATTGATCTGGGCATCAGTGAAAGAACTTTATACAGAAAATTAAAAGAATATGATATTGACGAATAAATTAAAACATAGCTTCTTAACTGTAACCTCCTGTCTGGTAGTTTTACTACAAGGATGCTTTGTTTATAAATTCAATGACGCCGTTATTCCTGCTGATGTAAAAACAGTGAAGATTGGCTTTATAGACAATAAGGCGCGCTATGTGAATCCACAGCTTAGTCCTAAATTAACAGACAAATTACAGTCTAAGATTACCAGTCAGACCAAACTAACAAGAACTAATAACGACGATGCAGACTATGTAATAAATGGTAGTATTACCAACTACGATCCCAGTCAGACCGTGGGGGTATCTGCGCAGCAGGCCAGTACCAACCGTTTAACGGTTACTGTTCATATTATACTTAGAAAAACACTTGAAAACAAAGTAGAAGAATTTGATGTTACCAGAAGTTTCGACTTCTCAGCCAATCTTACTCTGCAGCAGGCAGAAGGTCAATTGCTGGACGAAGTGATTCGTAATATCACAGATGAAATCTTCAATCGAATATTTAATAACTGGTAATAGAGTTGTATCTTTATAGTTTATGAAGTTTACACAGGAAAAAGCACTGATGCACTTAACCGGAAATTCCGATTTGTCTTCCACTAAAATGGAAGTCATAGAAAAGTTGGTGCATGAATACCCTTTTTTTTCCCCGGGTCAATACCTGTTTGCAGCCAAATTAAAAAAGGAAGATCATCCGCTGGTGGGTTCTCAGGCCATGAGGACAGCCCTTTATTTTACCAATCCTCATTGGCTACAATTTCAACTGGAAGCACTGAAAGATCCCGGAATTGATCAGGCACCTAAGCAGGAATTGGATACTGCATTGTTAAGATCTATCAGACAAAAAGATCTGGAGTGGGATGAAATGATTAATCTGCCCAAGATTGAAGAAACACTGGAAGATGCAGAAAAATCTTTTGTTGCACCTGAACTACCCAATCCGGATATATCAATTCCAACCATTGAATCTGTAAGGGAATTAATGAAAGGAATTGAGCCCTTGGATAAACCTGGTACCATTATCCCGGTTATCCGTGAGAATACTCCTTCTGAGCCGGTGGATTACACATTGCCGGATATTCAGACTACAGAAACATTCGATCCGGTTTTCAGCGCACTGAATCAGCCAGATTTGCCGACGGTTCCTGCTCCCCCTGCATCACTGCTACCTGAACAAGAATACAGTGAAGAAGAAGAAAGCAGCAAAACAGAACACCCTGATCAGGACAAAAGTGATGCTAAAATAGCCAGCATCCTGTCCAGTCAGCTGGCGGAATTTAAAAAGCCCATTGAAAACAACACTGAATTAACCATTGAACCTGTTCAGGATAAACTGCATACCATAGATTACTTTGCTTCCCAAGGCATACAGATAGATTTGAGTAAAATACCTCAGGATAAACTAACCACTAAACTCAGGCGTTTTACCGATTGGCTGAAGGATATGAAAAACCATCATCCCAATCCGGAAGATCTGGGTACTTCGCCGGAACAGGAGAAAAAAGTAGCTGAAACAGCTCTGGTTTCCAATGAATCCAAGGAAATTCTAACAGAAACGATGGCTGAAGTACTGGCTAAACAAGGCCAGATAGACAAGGCAATTCAGCTTTATATTAAATTAAGTTTCTCAAATCCTGAAAAAACCGCTTATTTTGCAGACAAAATTCAACAATTAAAAGGTATTTAAAATGATTTATCTGTTTTTGGTTCTGATTGTAATAGCTGCGGTTGGTCTTGGTTTTATGGTATTAATCCAAAATCCTAAGGGAGGTGGTCTCGCTGGAAATGTAGGCGGTATCAGCAACCAATTGATGGGAGTTAAACAAACTACCGATGTATTGGAAAAAGGCACCTGGATTTTCGCGGGCATTATTGCTGTTTTGGCTTTGTTTTCTACGCTGTTCTTAAAAGGCGGAGGCAATGACGTAAATACAGAAGTCTTACAGAAAATCAACACTACAACTACCGCACCTGCCCCTGCAAATAACCAGGCTGCACCAGCCGCTACTTTGCCAGCTGCAAACGATACCAGCAAGAAATAATTCGTATTTCAACATAATTAAAACCCTGTCCTTTTTAATGACAGGGTTTTTTATTTAATTTACCTTATGGCAAGAAAAAAAACGGCTCAGAAGCAAAATACTACTTCTAAAAAATGGGCAATTATAGTTATTAGTCTGGTTGCTATAATCGGGATAGGCTTCACTTCACTTTTCTTTCTGCCTGCAACCCGCTTTGAAGAAAAAAGCAGAATGGTAACCATTTACAGGGATCAGACCCAGAAATCGGCGGTACTGGCAGCTTTTGAAGAAGCTGGAATACTAAGATTCAATTCCTTATTGGGTATTGCTGGTGCCCCTTTTAATATCTGGGACAAGATGAAGCCTGGCAGATATGAAATTAAAAAAGGACAAAGCATTATAGATATTGTTAGAATGCTGAAAAACGGAAGACTGGCTGAAGTAAAACTCGTGATTAATAGAGTGAGGACTAAACCTGAACTGGCCAGATTAATCAGTAAGCAATTTTTTACAGACTCACTGGAAGTGGTTCAATTTTTACAATCTGCTGATTCACTCTCCGCTCTGGAACTGGATACTGCACTCTTATTTACAAAGATTATACCTGATACCTATAACTTTTATGCCGATGCATCCATGACGGTTATTCTGGAGAAGCTGAAGGCAGCATCAACCAAATTCTGGCTAAAAAATAACCGTCTGCAAAAAGCTGAATCTTTGGGATTAAGTCCTGAACAGGTTTATATATTGGCTTCCATTGTTGATGAAGAAACCAATTATGCGGAAGACAAATACAAAATTGCCAGTGTGTATTTAAACAGGCTAGCCAAACAGATGCCTTTACAGGCCTGTCCTACCATAAAATATGCAATGAATGATTTCACTATCACCCGTATTTACGAGAAATACCTGAGCAACCCCTCGCCTTATAATACTTACAGAGTAAAAGGTCTGCCGCCAGGTCCTATTTGTACTCCCTCTCCAAAAACCATTGATATTGTTTTGGATGCACCCAAAACCAGTTATATTTATTTTGTAGCAAAAAGTGATTTCAGCGGTTATCATCACTTCAGTGAGAACTATGAAGAACACAACAGATATGCCAAAGAGTACCAGAAAAAATTAGATGAATACATGGAGAAAAAGCGAACAGAAAAGAAATGACAAAACTTGAGAG
>CALEST010000322.1 GCA_937907555.1 uncultured Sediminibacterium sp. | reverse complement strand
GGCTCAGTAAAGTCAACAGATATTCTACCATGGGTGATTTTCCTGTTCCCCCAACTGCCAGATTGCCTACACAAATAATAGGGAAATTAAATTCTGCCGATTTTAAAATCTTCCTGTCGAACAACCGATTCCTGATTACAATAATCAATCCATACAATGCTGCCAGTGGCAATAGCAATACTCTGAATGATTTTAGAAAAAGGGTATTAAAATTCATAAATGCGATTAGGGGTTATCCCTATATGTAAAGGTATATCAAATTCATGGGTGTCGCTAATCAAAGGGATGGGATCAAAATAAGAAAAGCCCATCAAAACAGTATGTGCAGCTTTTTCTGCCAAATAACGATCATAATAGCCTTTACCAAAACCAACCCGATATCCTGCTTCATCAAAAACCAGTAAGGGAACCAGCACCAGGTCAATGTCTTTAAGATCAATTCTATCCCCATCCCTGGGTTCTGTAATTCCGAGCGAATTGGAAATATATACAGTATCCTCATTAATGCATATGGCTTCCATATGGTATTCATCCTTTACTACCGGATAGGCAAGTTGTAACCCGGGAATCATATGTCTTAAGTATCCGTTGAATAAATGGGTATTGGGCTCTGCCTTATGTGGCATAGGCCAATATGTCAACACGGTTTCAATACCTTCAAAAGAAAATTGCTGGAACTGGATCAATAGTAAATCATCCATTTTAAGTTGTTCGGGACCATGCAAAGCTTTTCGTTTTTGCAAATAGATTTCTCTTATCTGAGATTTATTCATTCGGGGTGCTTTGTTTTTGCAAATACTGCAATGCAATTTACCTATAAACCCTCCAATTTTATATTTTTACCAAACCTAGATCCTCTCCAATATCATGAAAAAAACCTATTCTCTCTTATTTGGCCTGTTGATAGCATTTGGCACAGGGGCACAATCGGCGAATCAAATAATACCCAAGCCCAATTTCATCAGCTATCCCCATGTACCAACCCCATTCCTGATTCAGGCATCTACCCTTATTTATTTTGATCCTGCTTTTGCCAATCAGGCAACTTATTTAAGCGAGGCCATTCTTCAACAAACCGGTCTTTCATTAATCAACAACCTATCCAATGCAAATTTCTTTCTTCAAAAAGAAAAGGGTATCTATCTTTTGATGAATAATCGTCTGACAAACGAAAAATACACTATCACCATTCAATCAGAAAAAATAGTAATTGAATCTGCTGGTATCCGAGGAATCATCAATGGCATTCAAAGTTTACTTCAGTTAATTCCCATGAAAAAGCTGGAAAAGATTTCCCTTGAACCTGTTTACATAGAAGATGAACCCCGATTTGCCTACAGAGGCATGCACCTGGATGTTGTCCGACATATTTTTCCGGTATCCTATATAAAAAAATACATTGACTATTTAACCTTTCACAAATTCAATACATTCCACTGGCATTTAACGGACGATCAGGGATGGAGAATGGAAATAGAAAGCTATCCCAAATTAAATACCATTGGCGCATACAGAAACGAAACTTTAATCGGGCATTTTAAAGACCAACCTGCCAGATACGACGGACAACAATATGGCGGTTATTATACCAAAGCTGAAATTAAAGACATTATTGACTATGCCACAGTTAGGGGCATCACCATTATTCCTGAGATTGATATTCCCGGACACAGCAGAGCCGCCATTGCAGCTTATCCTGAATTGAGTACCCGCCCCGATTCCAACTGGAAAGTAGCAACAACATGGGGCATGTACAATCGTCAAAACAATGTGCTGGCTCCAACCAAAGCAAGTTTTGAATTTCTGGATAAAGTATTTACGGAATTAGCCGATTTATTCCCTTCACCTTATATTCATGTAGGTGGGGATGAATGCAGTAAAATATGGTGGAAACAAGACCCTGCAACGCAGGCATTCATGAAAGCCAATGGAATCAAAAACGAGACAGCACTGCAAACCTACTTTATAGAGTACGTAGCAAAGTTGTTGAAAAGCAAAGGAAAGCAGACAATAGGCTGGCATGAGATTAACGAAGGAGACCTTGATACGAGTACTATTGTTATGAACTGGGGAACCGATAAGCAAGCCATTGAAGCTGCTTCAAAAGGATTTAGCGTAATCAATACACCTGGTAAACCTTTTTACTTTGATCATTACCAATCACAAGACCCCAAAGATAGTCTTGCCATTCATGGTTATAATCCTCTGGAAGCAGTGTATAAATACAACCCGATTCCAAAATCTATTTCAGAAAAAGGCCTGCAAAATAAAATCATTGGAGGACAAGCCAATGTGTGGACCGAATACATGGAGAATGAAAAGAAAGTAGATTATATGATTTTTCCCAGAATGACTGCGCTTAGTGAAGTATTATGGTCAAAGCCAGAAATGCTTAACTACTCAGATTTTTTAAAAAGACTCAATAGCAATGCTATTCCAAGATATGAGTTCTGGAAAAGCAGCTGGTTCAAAAATTATTTGATCTGGGATTTGTCGAAAGCACCCAAATAAAAAGTTCCCGTCACATTGAGTCGATGTGCGGGAACTAAAACCATTAGTCAGGTATTAAAACTGAGATTTGAAATTTCTGTTGGCAGATTTCATTTCTCTGTGAATCTTCCATAAATCAACCGCACGAAATGCTTTTTTCTTCTCTTCTCTGTTCTGAACAAACATGTCAGTTGCCAATGTTTCTTTAACTTCCTGTACTAAATCATTTAAATGCGCCTTGTCTATCTGTACGATAGAAGGCATAACTTCGCCTTTCATTGTATTACTATTTTATTTTTTACAAATGTTGTTGAGCCGGGTAAGAAATTCTGATAAAAACCCTGAAATAGAATGGCCTTCTATTAGTCTACCTGTGAAATACTGATATAAAACTGCTCAATTGCGCCGCAAAAGTACGACGTAATCATTTACCAGAAAAATTAAACTGTAAAATAAAAGTTAATATATCATCTGTCCTTTTATGAAATCACTAACCAAATAGCTGATTAGTTTTCCTGTGCCGGCATCTTTCTCTCCATTTGTTAATTGAACAGCTCCTTCAGAGATATGCAGATAGGCAGCTTTGGTGTCAGCAGCTGCATACTGAACATATTGTCGGGCCTGTACAGGACTGATACCTACTTTGGATTGTGCGCTGGATAAAACACCAGCAACCGCATCCAGATCCAATTCAATACCACAAAGTGTATCATCTGTAAATGATGTGGCGTGCGCAACAGCCTGCAAAAAAGTTCTCTTTTCATGGATGAAAATGTCTTCGTATGTTATGCAATCAATAAACGGATTGTTCACCATATCCATCCAGACATTTTGAGGTATATAATTTTCATGTATGCCAATAACGCAATACTTCTCCAGATAACCATCCTCTTCTGCGTAAGTAAATCCATTTCCGCTATGTCTTCCTTCCATAGGCCTGAAATCGGCATGTGCATCCAGATTAATGGCATTGATCTGTGCAATCGGAATAACACCCGCTTTATAAAAGCCTTTGGCTGCTCCTTTAATACAAGGGTATGCATTGTTATGTCCGCCTCCTATAATAATGGGTATTTTTTTATTCTGTGTAATAATATGAATCATTTGCTCCACTGCATCATCAATCGTATTCACTGCATGCCGATAAGCTTCCATTTTTTCTTCTGAATTCAAAGCATTTTGGTCAATCACTGATGCAATGGAAGAAAAGTCAAAATGACCCAGTATCAGCATATTACTTCCTTCGAGAAAATCGTTGCTCTGTATATTCAAAAATGCGTTCAAGAAAGAAAGCCATGCACTGTCAGTACCCCCTATTCCCCCATTTGCCTTTACGCCAATATCTTCAGGAATGCCCAACACAATATAATCAGCATGAGTAGACTGAAGGCACTCTTCTAATTTGGCAGGATTTGCAATGACCTGCACCCGCTCTCCCAGCTTGGTTTCGAACCTGCGGATTCGGGTAACCGACAATATATCCTGCTTGTTGTAGAAACGAAAGTATTGCATGTCAGAGCTTTTGATTGAAGAATTATTTACTTAAATATAACTAAATAAAACGACCATTAATCATCACTTTATCAATTAGATTATTTCCGAATGAATAAGGTATAAAAGCCAATGAAGGTATCGGCTTGGTAAATATCAGGTTGGCTCTTTTTCCCGGGGTAATACTTCCCAGTTCATCACCCAGTTCCATAGCATAGGCCCCATTGAGGGTTGCGGCATTGATGGATTCTTCAGGAAGCATACGCATCTGTATACAACTTAAGGAAACTACAAAATTCATATTGCCACTTGGACTGGAACCAGGATTATAATCGGAAGCCAATGCAATGGCCGCATTTGCCTCAATTAAGGTTCTGGCCGGCTGATAGGGCATTCTTAAAAAGAAAGCAGCTGTAGGTAAAAGCGTACCAATCGTATTTGAACTACTCAAAACCTTGATTGCATCGGAATCCATTGTTTCCAAATGATCCACTGTCACAGCATTCAAAGCTACTCCGAGCTGAACCCCTCCGGATGCATGCAGCTGGTTTGCATGTATT
>CALEST010000321.1 GCA_937907555.1 uncultured Sediminibacterium sp. | reverse complement strand
GGCGGCCAGAACCGTTGTCATCAGCACCAATGCAGGTGGTTTGGGAGAAATCAATATTCAGGGACAGACCGGTTATATGTCCAATGTAGGTGATGTAGAATCTATGAGCAAATATGCCATTGAGTTACTAAGCGATGAGCAAAAGCTGGCAACCATGAAGGAAGCAGCGTATGAGCAGGCGGCGCAATTCGACATCAAAAAAATTATTCCGATTTACGAAGCTTTGTATGGAAGATTTTGCAGAATGAGTTTATAGTTGCCCAATTAAATTTATGGAGATTATAATGAGAAATGGATATGAAAATTACGAGTCTGATTTTAAAAATATTTTGCAATTTTTATCCGCATATGATTTTATTATTGATGATAATCGAACAGATGGTTCCTATTATTTGTATTCAATCAAATTGAACAATTCAAAAATTAAATCTATTCGGTTTTACCATGAATTTATCGAACAGCAATTGTTGGTTACAATAATGATAAATGACAATTATTACACTACCTTAGAATTAAATAAGAATAAAAAATATTATAATGAAAAGGACTTGAAACCCAATGGCGATGACTATATAAACGCACTTAAAAATAATGCTGAAAACATAAAAATGCTCTTATAATTAACATTCATTCATTGACTTCAACAAGATTTCGCATAAGCTATTCAACTCTTCCTCTGTAATAATCAATGGCGGCGCTATTCTGATTCTATCCGGAGCAAACAAAAACCAATCGGTTACCAATCCGTTCTGAATACAGGCGTGCGCAACGGCCTGGGTAATTTCAGGAGTGGCAAATTGCAAACTCATCCACAATCCACAGTCCTTTACCGATAGAATTTTCGGATGTTGTAAGCGGGATTTTAATAACGCATTTTTCTTTGGAATATCCTGAATCCATTCGGGGTGTGCCATCAGTTCTTCAAAAGCAGCATTGCCCGCGGCACAGGAAACCGGATGGCCTCCAAAAGTAGTAATATGACCCAGCACCGGTGCATAGGTCAGGGTATGCATGAGTCGTTGATCTGCAATAAAAGCACCCAGGGGCATACCTCCACCCAATGCTTTTCCCAGCAATAATATATCGGGCACAATGCCATATTGTTCAAAAGCCCATAAAGAACCTGTTCTTCCAAAACCTGCCTGAATTTCATCCAGAATCAACAACACACAATGCCGATTGCATTTTTCCCTAACGGCCTGCAACCATGCTGCAGGGGGAGCGGTTACGCCACTTTCTGCCTGCACCGTTTCCAGGATCACACAGGCTGTTTCGTGATCAATGGCTTCCAGCAAATCGGTTGACCCATAATTATAATGATACACATCCGGTAACAAAGGGCGGAATGCCTGCTTAAAATATTCATCCCCCATCATACTCAATGCACCCTGTGTGCTACCATGGTAGGCGTTTTTGGCACCAATGATTTTGGATCGTTTGGTTACCCGCTTGGCGAGTTTCATGGCTCCTTCCGTTGCTTCTGCCCCACTGTTGGTAAAATAGACACAGTTTAAAGAGGCTGGTAAGTGTTCAGTTAATTTTTTAGCGTATTGCACCTGAGGTGTTTCAATGAATTCTCCGTATACAATTACGTGCATGTAAGCTGCTGCCTGATCCTGAACCGCTTTAATAACGGCAGGGTTCCCGTGTCCAATATTGGCCACACTAAAGCCGGAAATGCCGTCAATGTATTTTTTACCTTGGATATCGGTCAGCCAGATCCCTTGTGCAGCAGCCATTTCAATCCCGATGGGTTTGGGAGAAGTCTGGGCCACATGGTCTAAAAACAATTGACGTTGATTCATTTGGGTTCAAACTTATAATAAGATTGCCGATAATTTATATCTTCATCGCAAATATTACTATGGCAACGATTTTACCTGTACTTGGCAAGCATCCGCAGATGGGTGCAGATTGTTTTGTAGCCCCCAACGCTACCATTGTAGGAGATGTGGTAATGGGCGATGAATGCAGTGTTTGGTTCAATACCGTGGTAAGGGGAGATGTACACTTTATTAAAATTGGCAACAAAGTAAATATTCAGGATGGAGCAGTTATTCATTGTACCTACCAGAAAAACCCAACAGTAATAGGAGACCGTGTTTCCATTGGTCACAATGCCCTGGTGCATGGATGTACCATTCACGACGATGTACTGATTGGCATGGGCGCCATTGTAATGGATCGCTGTGTAATCCATTCCAATTCCATCATTGCAGCAGGCGCTGTATTGCTGGAAGGTACTGTAGTTGAGTCCGGAACCATTTATGCCGGCGTTCCTGCCAAAAAAGTAAAGGACTTGTCACCCGATATGGTGCATGGAGAAATAGAAAGAATATCCAATAATTACGTGCAGTATGCTTCCTGGTTTGCAGACTACAACCACAATAATTTTTTAAAGCAATAGGGCTTAGTATTTTTTGTCTTCCATGGTATCCAGAATGGTAAGATAACTTACATAGCGATCTTCGGATACAGAACCAATGCCAACCTGTTGCTTCACGGCACAGCCCGGTTCGTTAATATGCATGCAATTGTTAAACTGGCAATCACCCAGTAATTTTCGCATTTCCGGAAAATAATGAGAGAGTTCCGATTTGGCGATGTCTACAATCCCCAATTCCCGAACCCCTGGAGTATCAATGATATGGGTATGTTCATCAATATCGAACATTTCCGCAAAAGTAGTCGTGTGTAATCCCTTGCCACTCCAATTGCTTACTTCCTGTGTTCTTAAATTGAACTGCGGAAACAAGTGATTAATAAAAGTTGACTTACCTACTCCACTATGTCCACTTAATAAAGTGGTTTTGTTCATCAGCATATCCTTTAAACTTTCCAGCCCCATACCCGTCTCTACGCTGATTAGCATGACCGTATAACCTGCATTGGTATATATCTCTTTCAACATTTCAAATCGCTCCATTTCCTTTGCCTTGTATAAATCGGCTTTATTAAAAACCAATATGGCAGGAATATGGTAGGCTTCACAGGAAATAAGAAAGCGGTCTATAAAACCCGTTGATGTTTTCGGTTCTTTTAAAGTAGCAAAGAGCAAACTCTGATCCATATTGGATGCGATGATATGGTGCATTCTTTTATTGTGCGGAGAAACCCTGGCCACATAGTTTCTTCTGTCGTGAATTTTTTGAATTATGGCAGACTCTTCCTGAACCGCTTCTATTTCTATGTCCACATCGTCCCCAACCGCAATGGGATTGGTAGAAGTATGGCCTTCAATTTTAAATACCCCTTTGGCACGGGCATTGTAAAACTGTCCATTTTCTGCTTTTACCTGGTACCAGCTACCGGTTGATTTGTATACTTTGGCCTTCACGGTAACGAAGATAAAGGCAGTCTGCTCAATTTTTGCGAAATATTAACCCAAATAAAGCCGCTCCGAACTGAACAGAAGGGTTTGCAGGGCTTAAAATGAATATCTTTGAGCCATGGCGAAATTTGCGCACGACGAGATAGTGCCTTTTAAAGACAGTGAGCTGGCGAAAAAAGAGCAGGTAGCCGATATGTTCAACAATATTGCACACCGCTACGATTTTCTGAATCGTTTCCTGAGTGTGGGTATTGATGTGGGCTGGAGAAAAACTGCTATAAAAGAGTTAAAAAACTTGTCTCCTAAAACCATACTGGATGTTGCTACGGGTACAGCTGATGTTGCCTTATTGACTCAGGAAATATTACGTCCTGATCAGATTATCGGTATTGATATTTCAGAAGGCATGCTGAATTTCGGAAGAGAAAAAATAAAAGCCAGGGGGCTGGAAAACATTATTCAGTTGCACACCGGAGACAGTGAGAATATCCGTTTCGAAAACGATTATTTTGACGCGATTACGGTAGCTTTTGGTGTTCGAAATTTTCAGGACCTGAGCAAGGGATTGAAAGAAATGCATAGGGTATTAAAACCCGGAGGCAAAGCCGTGATTCTGGAATTCTCCAAACCCAGCTCAGCAGGATTTAAACAGTTGTATCAGTTTTACATGAATTATATTACGCCTTCTATCGGGAAGGTGTTTTCTAAAAACAAAGACGCATACCAATATCTGAACGATAGTGTTCAGGCTTTCCCCGAGGGAAATCAATTCTTAAATATCTTGAATGAAGCAGGCTTTACCCAAACCTATTTGAAGAAACTAAGTTTCGGCATATGCACTATTTATTGCGGAAGCAAATAGTACTGCTGGTATGGGGCCTGTTGGGTCTTGTTCAGTATGGCTTTGCTCAAAAACAATTATACCGGATCAACCGGGAGGACCAGTTGTATTATTTTGGCATTACGCTGGGATACAACAATTCCTACCTACAGGTAAACAAATCGAACCAGTTTACCCAGTCGGATAGCATCATGGTAGCAGAACCTGGCTCCAGCGGCGGTATCAATATGGGCTTAATGGCCACTGGAAGGCTGAGTGAGCATTTTCAGATCCGGGCCAATCCCCAGCTCATTATCGGGGGTGCCAGAAGCATCCGTTATCAATTGGGTAGTACCCGTCCTGGTGAAGGAAGTACCCAGATTCAAAGTCTTCCCTCCACCTTGGTTAGCTTTCCTTTTCATTTAAAATTTAGTTCGGATAGGATTGGTAATTTCAGAACCTATTTAATCGGTGGAGTCCGCTACGATATTGACCTTTCCTCCAATTCTTCTGCCAG
>CALEST010000320.1 GCA_937907555.1 uncultured Sediminibacterium sp. | reverse complement strand
TGGAGTAACGGCTATACTCCCCCCTGGTTCCTCTAACAATGATGGCATGCGGACATAACTGCATGGCTTTCTTCATGGGCATGGCACTGCGCACCCCAAACTTTCTGGCTTCGTAACTGCAGGTAGTTACTACTCCTCTGTCTGCACTGCCGCCCACAATAACAGCCTTGCCTTTCAATGCAGGGTTGTTGATCATTTCAACACTTACAAAAAAAGAATCCAGGTCTAAGTGGGCAATATATCGTTGAGGTGCAGACATTAGAAAAGCAATATCACCCTTTTATGCGAAGTGGGAACATTATAACCCTCTGTAAATATCCAGTAATCCATCGGGCAGGGTTACGTATACTTTTTTGGCAGCACGATCAATCTTGTCCAGTGTTTCTGCGTGCAAAGGAATTAACGCTTCATTGCCTTCCAGTGTTACCCTTAATAAAACCTGATGAGGTTGTTCAATCACTTCTTCTATCGGACCCAGATTTTCATCTTCGTCGGTGATAACTTCATACCCTAACAATGAAATAGGAGCATCCTTCCCGGCCATATTTCTGAAGTCTGCATCCAGCAACCATACTGGCTTACCTGTGAACCGGGCAGCCATTTCCTTACTTTGAATGCCCTCAAGTTTAACATAGGACTCTTCTTCGTCTTTGGCTTTTGCCGACTCCACAAAATAGGGGATATAAGAACCTTTTACTTCTTCAATAAAAAGGGCTTTCACGTCTTTCAGATTGGTTTTCTTACCCAGGGAATGTTTCAGAATCAATTCGCCCTTTACGCCAAAAACGGCTACCATTTTACCAACATGAATATAGTCTTGCATAGTGCAATTTAATGAATGAATCAGGAACATGAAAAAGGCCTGGTAAACCAGGCCTTCTCAATTCGTATGAATGCTTGCATTAAGCTTCAGCTGGTGCTGATTCCTCAGCAGGCGCAGCAGACTCCTCCTGCTTCTCTTCTACTTTTTTAACTACAGGAACATAAGCTTTCTTTGCAGATTGCTTGCTCTTGTGTTCACTGTTTCTGCGAGTGATGTTTGCTTCATGACTGTTGTGCCATTCCTGGAACTTGGTCATTGCAGTTGCATCATCAAACAAACCTAACTTAACACCACGCAATAAGTGCTTTAAGTACAATACTCCTTTGAAAGAAAGGATTCTGCGAACAGTGTCGGTTGGCTGAGCACCTTTGTTTAACCACTCTAGTGCTTTCTGACGATCTAACTGGATACTTGCAGGTACAGTTAGTGGGTTGTAAGTTCCGATTTTCTGAATGAACTTACCATCTCTTGGTGCACGAGCATCGGCTACTACAATAAAGTAGAATGGACGCTTTTTACTTCCGTGTCTTTGAAGTCTCATTTTAACTGCCATCTTAAATAGACATTTAAAGGCTTTAATAATAGGGTTTATCCGGTAGAAACCGGAACGCGAAATTAGGTGATTCGCAATGATTTTCCAAAGTTTAGCGTCTCATTCCGGGAAAACGGCCGCCCATTGGCATATTATTCATCATTTTCATCATCTGTTTCATCTGCTCAAATTGCTTCATAAAGGCATTTACCTCTTGTAAATCCTTCCCTGCTCCTTTGGCAATTCGGGCTCTTCTGGACGGGGTTAAGCTATCGGGATTTGCCCTTTCGTAGGGGGTCATGGAACTAATCATGGCTTCAATCCCCTTGAAAGCATCGTCTTTGATATCAATATCTTTTACGGCTTTTCCTACTCCCGGAATCATGCCCATCAGGTCTTTCAGGTTACCCATTTTCTTTATCTGCTGTAACTGGTCTAAGAAGTCCTGAAAGTCAAACTGATTTTTCCGGATTTTCTTTTCCAGTTTTTTGGCTTCTGCTTCGTCAAACTGTGCCTGGGCTTTTTCTACCAACGTAGTGATATCCCCCATGCCCAGAATACGCTGTGCCATCCTTTCCGGATAAAACACATCCAGGGTTTCCATCTTCTCTCCACTGCTCACAAATTTGATGGGCTTGTCAACGGTGTACTTAATAGAAAGCGCCGCACCACCGCGGGTGTCACCATCCAGTTTGGTTAACACCACACCAGTAAAATCAAGACGGTCATTGAATGCTTTGGCCGTATTCACCGCATCCTGACCCGTCATGGAGTCTACTACAAACAATATTTCGGAGGGATTAACAGCGGCTTTAATATTGGCCACTTCATTCATCATCAACTCGTCGATAGCCAAACGGCCGGCGGTATCTATGATGACTACATTTTTATTGGTTGCCTTTGCTTCCTTAATGGCATTTAGTGCAATTGCTACTGCATCTTTATTTTCACGCTCACTGTAAATGCTAACCCCAATCTGTTCTGCAAGAACCGTTAACTGATCAATCGCAGCAGGTCGGTAAATATCGGCTGCTACTACCAGCGGGCTCTTGCCCTTTTTGGTTTTTAAATAGTTCGCCAGCTTTCCGGTAAAAGTAGTTTTACCACTACCCTGTAAACCTGCAATCAAAATCACAGCTGGTCTGCCTTCCACTTCAAACGCAGCTTCCTGTCCGCCCATGAGTTCAGTGAGCTCATCCTGTACAATTTTTACCATTAATTGCCCGGGGCTGATGGCATTCAATACTTTTGAGCCAACTGCTTTATCCTTTACCTTATCTGTAAATTCCTTGGCAATTTTAAAGTTCACGTCAGCGTCCAATAGTGCCCTGCGGATATCCTTAACCGTATTGGCAATATTGAGCTCATTAATTCTGGCTTCCCCCTTTAAATTCTTAAACGCTGACTCTAATTTCTCTGATAAATTCTGAAACATGGTATCACACTTATTGATGAACGAGGTGCAAATATACTAGCTTGGTGAATTTGCCCGCATTCGTTATTTTTATATTAAGAATATTATTATATGAAATTACTTATCGTCTTGTTTTCATTGATAGCACTTAATTGTCAAGCTCAGGTAGTGCAACAAAAAACCATGAAACTAACGGAAAAAACGGTTGTAAAAGATGTAAATGGTACCGTGTACCCCTATAATATCTGGATGCAATTAATACAAACCGGCAATTTCGGTTTAAAACCAAGTTCTATTACCAACCCCAAAGATGAATTCATTATTTATGAGTTAACCGAAAAAGAAAAAGAAGCAAGGTTCGAGAAATTACCTAAACCAACCGAATCCCCATACTTTGTTACAGGTCAGCCATTCGGAAAATTAAAGACCACCGATATTGAAAGAAATAAAATTAACCTTCAGGAGATGAAGGGCAAAGTAGTAGTCATTAATTTTTGGTTCATCAATTGCCCACCTTGCAGAAAAGAAATACCCGAACTCAATAAATTGGTTGAAAAATACAAAGACAATAAGGATGTGGTGTTTGTTGCAATTGCATTAGACGACAAATACGATTTGAAAGAATTTTTAAAAACTACCCCTTTCAACTATTCCATAGTAGACAGCGGTAGTTGGATCGCATCTCAGATGGGCATTAAAGGATTTCCAACAAACGTAGTGGTAGACCAGGAAGGTAATGTACAATTTCATGCCGACGGTTACAGTTTGGCCATACCAAGATGGATTGACAAAACGATTGCTGCTTTACTTGATAAAAATATATCCAATATTCAACCTAAATAATAACGAAGCTGTCTGGCCCGATTGGCTGCCCTGAGTTTGTTAATGGCTTTGTCCTTGATTTGTCTGACTCTTTCCCTGGTTAAATTAAAACGGGATCCAATGTCTTCCAGGCTGAGGGCACGGTCTACGCCGATACCGAAGAAAAAACAGATCACTTTTTTCTGACGGTCGGTTAAAGTACCCAGGCTTCTCTCAATTTCAACATGCAATGATTCATGATAGGCCAGCTTTTCATCGGTTTCTGCTTCGTTGGTATTTTCCAGCAAATCAATTAAAGTAATGTCTTCTCCTTCGGCTACGGGCGAATCAATACTAATATGTCTGAATCCGGCCTTCATGGTGGCAGCTACTTCCTCAATGGGCAAGTCCAGTAATTCTGCAATCTCCTGTGATGAGGGTTCCCGCTCATACTCCTGCTCCAATGACTGATAGGCTTTACTTATTTTATTGGTAAGCCCCACTTTATTCAGTGGCAACCTAACAATTCTGCTCTGTTCGGCAAGCGATTGCAAGATGCTTTGTCTGATCCACCAGACTGCATAGGAAATGAATTTAAAACCTTTGGTTTCATCAAAACGCATGGCGGCTTTAATCAACCCTAAATTGCCTTCATTAATTAAGTCGGATAATGTGAGTCCCTGATTCTGATATTGTTTAGCAACAGACACCACAAACCGAAGATTTGCTTTAACAAGCCTGTCTAATGCACGGGTATCACCCTGTTTAATTTTTTGCGCCAGCAACACTTCTTCTTCCCCTTCCAACAGCTCTACTTTACCAATTTCCTGTAGATATTTTTCCAGACTTTGTGATTCCCTGTTGGTAATCGACTTTGTTATTTTGAGTTGGCGCATACCCATAACAACTGGTTTTGGTTATGAAAAATTGAGCATACCTAATTTAACATTTTCCTGAGTTTTGTTAAAATATTTTATCATACATATGATTTTCAATTATTTAAACTACTAATTGTTATCATATATGATTAATAGTTTGCTATAAAATAGCATTTTTTAAAAAAACATTTGGGTAATAGGTATTATTTAATATCATTGCATCAACCTATTTGGCAAAAGCGTAATAATGAGTAAGAAGCAACTATTTACACTAGAATTTCCGGTTAGATGTTCTCCTGGTATTTTGTATGAATTTTTATCGACCCCTGCAGGGCTGCAGGAATGGTTTGCAGATAAAGTGGATGAATGGGAAAATGTATTCAGTTTCTCATGGGATGGTGGTGTTCCGGAGAAAGCAGAAGTAGTGGACAGAGAAGAAAATAAGTTTATCCGTTTCCGCTGGTTACACAATGACAAGAATGAATTTTTTGAATTCAGGATTGAAAAGACGGAAATATCCAATCAAACCATTCTGGTGATTAAAGATTTTGCAGAGAAGTCTGAAATCAAGGACCAGAGTCAGTTATGGGGATACCAAACCAAGGAATTGTTTCACCGTCTGGGTTCTTAATAATCCGAAAGAATGGTCAGCATTTTCGTGAACTGACTCTTCATAAAATTTTCAATATCGTCCCACTCTTGCAGTGGGATTTTTTTTGCAAGCTTCAAAAAAGGCAATCGGGTAACACTATACCCATTCCAGTCCTGCATGGGTATATAATTGTCCTTTTCAAAATGATGTTGCCAGGGATCGGAACCTACCCCTATATACCAGTCCAGGGTTTCAGCTCCATACTTTCCATACATCTCAAAATAACGATCAATGGAAGGACCTAGAGCAGTAAGGTATTTCCCTTTTAAAATCAGGTGAATACTGCAATGATTCCCCCACCAGAAAAAAGTGCGGATGGCAAAAATATCAGACTCAGTAAAATACCTTGGGAAGTCTAGCATTACATATGGCAGCTGTTCGTATTGTTCTCCTTTGGAAATTTTAGGCGGAATGTCAAAAGCAATCTCATCCTGAAAGCTTTTAAAAGTTGTCAATTCCTGTCTGTAATGATTGGCCAGTGCGCCGAACAAATCATATACTTTTCCAATGATATGGTTCTTTGTTAAAATCCAGTCCGCATTATTAACCAATTCCAGTTCCTTTGGTGAAAGTGTTACTTTTGCGTAGCTCATACAGCAATATTAAGACAGCTATTGTGATAAAAAAACTAGACATACTGATTATCCGCTCTTTTATCGGGCCATTTATAGCTGCATTTGCCATTTCCCTGTTTGTATTAACCATGCAATTTTTCTGGTTATATATTGACGATCTGGTAGGAAAAGGTCTTGATTTAATTACGGTACTCAAATTAATTGGACTGGTAGCCCTTTTCTGGGTACCCATGGCTTTGCCGTTGGCCTTACTGTTTTCATCCATCATGACATTTGGAAATCTGGGAGAGAAATTTGAGTTGGTAGCCATTAAAGCGGCAGGAATTTCATTGATACGTTTCATGCGTCCGCTGCTGGTTTTTACCATTTTCGTGTGTGGGATTGCATTTTTGTTTGCCAACAATATCATACCGGTTACCCAATTGAAATTATCCGCATTAAAGTACGATATCATTGTTTCTAAACCATCTATAGACATTAAGGAAGGTGTTTTTTACGATAAGATAGATGGCTTTGTAATTAAGCTGGGCAAAAAAGAGAAAAACGATAGCATTATTCACGATGTGGTCATTTTTGAAAAAGGATATTATCTGCAAGACAATATGATGGTTGCAGAGAGTGGTGTAATGCGGGTTTCAAAAGACAAACAGTTTCTGGAATTTATTCTGAAAAATGGCTGGCGGTATCAGGAAAAAGGACCCAGGGGAGAATTGAATACAGAGTTTACCCGCATGGGTTTCAAGGAATACAAGAAAGTTTTTGATTTGAAAAGTTTTCAGATGAATAAAACCGAAGACTCTGCTTTTTATGACCCGAAAATGTTAAGTCTTCGTCAACTGAATGTGGCCATTGATTCCCTGGATCATATTGATACTTTTTATTTAAAAAAATCAAACCTGGAAGTGAGCCCATATCTGCGTTTTGCCCGATTTGCAGATACAGGCTGGGTACAGGTAAAACAACCATTGCCTAAAGTACAGCCAGGCAAACTATTTCCAGACAGTCTTAAGCAGGAATTATTAGATGCAGCATCTAATCAACTGGCAACGGTAAAAGGGTCAGTAAGTGTTATGGCAGAAGACTATAAAACCAAATATCTTTCCATGCAGTTGCATGAAATTGAATGGCACAAAAAATTCACCCTATCAGTGGCTTGCCTGGTTATGTTTTTAATTGGCGCACCTTTGGGTTCCATTATCCGTAAGGGGGGATTGGGTACGCCGTTGGTTTTCGCGATCGTTTTCTTTGTTCTGTTCCATCTACTCAACACATTTGGCGAAAAATTTGTCCGCTCAGGTCAAGCCAATGCGCTGGTTGGTATGTGGTTAAGCACATTTATTCTGGTGCCGGTAAGCGCTTTCCTGATTTATAAAGCCATGCATGATTCACAGCTATTTAATCAGGAGTTCTATTACCGCAACTTCAAAGGCCTAAGAAAATTATTAGCTAACTTTAAGAAAAAAAATAGCCATGAAAAAAGCCTATAACCGAAGAGTGTTTCTGAAAGACAGCAGCAAAGCAGCTTTGGCAGCAGGGATTGGAATCAGCCTGATTCCTTCAGTTGTAGTAGCTGCAGCAGGCAATGAATTTGAACAACAGCCATTGCCCTATGCGTATGGTGCACTGGAACCCTATATTGATGCAATGACCATGGAAATACATTACAGCAAACATGCAGCTGCCTATGCAAAAAATCTGGCTGAAGCTTGTGTTGCTGAAAAAGTTAGTCCACAAACAATGTCTTTAGAAAACCTCATGAGAAATATCAGTAAATACTCTGCCAAAATGCGCAACAACGGCGGAGGTCATTTCAATCATGAATTTTTCTGGAAATGCATGAAGCCCGGCGGTAACGGACAACCTACAGGTAAATTAGCTACCGCTATTAATCAGTCTTTCGGTTCCTTTGAATCTTTTAAAACAGCCTTTGCGGATGCAGGTAAAACCCGATTTGGCAGCGGATGGGCCTGGTTGGTACAAACTACAGAGGGCAATTTAAAAATAGGATCTACCCCTAATCAGGATAATCCATTAATGGATATCAGCGAACTAAAAGGAACACCTTTATTAGCACTGGATGTTTGGGAGCACGCATACTATTTAAAATACCAGAACAAAAGACCAGATTATATCAACAACTGGTTCAATATTGTAAACTGGGAATTTGTGGCAAGTAAATTAAAATAAAGAAATCATGATAGACGTAAAAGTAAATTGGAAAGAAGCACTGGCGTTTGATGCAATTGGTAACGATGGACATACGGTGCGTATAGATACAACTGTTGAGAATGGTGGATTAAACAGTGGCATGAATCCCAAGAGAATGTTATTGGCTTCCTTGTGCGGATGCAGTGCCATTGACGTGATTGAAATACTCAATAAAATGAAAGTAAGCTTCAGTAAACTGGAAGTAAGTGCAGAGGCAGAACAAACGGAAGATCATCCTAAAACCTTCACCTATATTAACCTGGTATATCATTCAGATGTAAAGCCCGAAGACGAAGACAAACTGAAGCGCGCTGTTTCTTTATCGATGGATAAGTATTGTGGTATTTCTGCAATGCTGGCTAAACACTGCCCTATTAACTACAGTACCAAGTTAATTTAAAAGGAAGAAGCCTTGGTTTAAGATAGCTTTTCAACCCATTTACGGATCACTTTGTAACCAATCAGGTATTTAAAGAATAACAGCAAACAATACTTGAGTGAAATCCAGTTGATATCTAATACAAGGGCTCCCCAGGCTTGTTTCAAGGCAGCTTCTGTATCATCCAATTCATGATACACTTTGTGTGAGAGCTGGGCAAAATGCTGTGAGAAATATTTTTTAGACATGGCATTTACTTCATCTCTTACATCCAGTGGCAGATAAGCACGGATAATGCCAATGATTTTAGTGATATCATCAATATTTCTGCCTGTCTTCAAGGCTTCGGAATGCAAAGCTTTTCCGTGTATTCTGAAGTTTGCCAATACTTTTGGAACATAGGCCAATTCAGCATGAGCGGCAATTCTCACGGTCATTTCCCAGAATTCTCCGTGCTCTGCGCCAAAGAAGCTACCCAGTTTTTCATAAGTGCTCCTTTTAATAACCATTGCAGATGTTTCTGTATTCTGGCGAAGCGCTACTGCTTTTACCCAGTTTTTAAGCAACCCTCTTTCTTTAGCCAAAGGCTGATGTTTCCAGATTGGATTGCCTCTTTCATTAATGTACTGGAACTCTGTAAAAGCTGCCCCTACTCTTGGAAACTCATTAAACAATAACAGAATTTCTTCATAAAAGCCAGGCATCACGTAATTATCCCCGTACAAAATATGTATATACTTCCCCCTGGATAATTTGATACAGGTTTCCAGATTTCTGAGTCTGCCAATTTTATTCGGCTGTCTGAAATAACCAATTCTTCCCTTGCCCGTATCTTTAACCAGTTGCTCTACATCTCCATCATCACTGGCATCATCCACCACCATTATCTGCATCACACCAATGCCCTGATCCAATTCCAGGATGGAGAGTAAAGTAGTATTGAGATAAGTGAAAGTATTGTCCACAGCAATCATAACCGACCAGACAGGCTGATCCGTTTCATCATGCAACGGCGATATGAGCGGAGGCCTTGAAGGGATTCTCTCTCTTAGTTCTGGTTTACGCATTTCGGGGGTTATAGTCCAAATAATACCCTAATTTGGATGCTAAAAATAAAGCAAAAATTCATTAATTCCCAGCAAATAAGGCGATTATGTATTCAGGGAAAGAAAATTTTTTAGTTCAGAAATGGGTTACTGTTCTGAGTGTAGTGCTGTTTATCCTGAAAATAACCGCCTACTATCTAACCGATTCGCTTGCGATTTTATCGGATGCAATGGAGAGCATTGTAAACATTGTAGCGGGATTTATTGGTTTGTACAGCTTGTACATTGCAGCACAACCCCGGGATGAAAATCATCCTTACGGACATGGCAAGGCCGAATTCATATCTGCAGCCGCAGAAGGAAGTTTAATTATTGCTGCCGGGATATTAATCATTTATGAAACCATTGTTAATACCCTTGAAAACCACAGGGTGCAGGCATTGGACAATGGCATGTGGCTGGTGGGATCAACTGCTATCCTGAACTATATTGCTGGTGCGGTCTGCATTCGCATTGGACGAAAAAACAATTCACTTGCACTGGAAAGCAGCGGAAAGCATCTGCAAATTGATACCTATTCTACCGTTGGTGTTTTGGCAGCCATTGCCCTTATTTATTTTACGCAAATCTATTGGCTTGACAAAGTAGTAGCCCTTGCACTGAGTGGCTGGATCATGTACAATGGGTACACCATCCTCAGAAAATCACTGGCAGGGATTATGGATGAGGCAGATGAGCAAATCCTGAAGAAGTTTATTGGTGTCTTAAACAATTCAAAAAGCAGCAATTGGATAGATCTGCACAATCTCAGGGTAATAAAATATGGTGATTTATTGCATATTGATTGTCACTTAACGCTGCCCTGGTATTTGAATGTACATGAAGCCCATAAGGAGATAGACGCTTTGTCTAATTTAATTAAAGAAAACTTCGGGGATTCCATAGAGCTTTTTGTGCATACAGATGGATGCCTTCCCTACAGCTGTGCCATCTGTTCCCTGCCGGATTGTAAGGAAAGAACCCAGCCATTCCAACGATCGCTGGAGTGGACCCTGGAAAATGTGGTTTCCAATCAGAAACATCGCATTGCCGAGCAGGCTTAATTAGGTAACTTGCAGCTTCAAATAATACATATGGAGAGCTGGAAAACCTATCAGGATCAACACAAGGATCAATTTTTAAATGAATTAATTGAGTTACTAAAAATACCCAGCATCAGTGCCAGATCTGAGCATAAAGAAGATATGTTGCACTGTGCAGAAATAGTAAAACAAAGATTGCTGGAAGCAGGTGCAGATAGTGTTACTATTTATCCAACCAAGGGACACCCGATTGTATACGGTGAAAAAATAGTGGACCCGTCTAAACCTACGGTACTGGTATATGGACATTACGATGTTCAACCCGCAGATCCGTTGGAACTCTGGCATAGCGGACCTTTTGAGCCGGTAATTAAAGACGGTAAAATTTATGCACGTGGTTCTGCGGATGACAAAGGCCAGTTTTACATGCATGTAAAAGCCCTGGAAACTTTTTCTAAAACCAATAGCTTTTATACCAATATTAAATTCCTGATTGAGGGAGAGGAAGAAATCGGAAGCCCGAACCTGGCTGAATTTGTAAAAGAAAATAAAGCGCTTCTAAAAGCGGATGTGATATTGATTTCAGACACTTCAATGCTAAGCATGGAGAATCCTTCCATTGATATTGGGGTGAGAGGACTCAGCTATATTGAACTGGAGCTGACTGCTGCCAACAGAGATTTGCACAGCGGAGTATATGGCGGAGCGGTTGCCAATCCCATTACTATTTTAGCCCAGATGATTGCTTCCTGCCACGATGAAAATAACCATATCACCATCCCTGGATTTTATGACGATGTAGTGGAAGCCACACCGGAAGAAAGAGCCAAAATGGCCAAAGCACCATTTAATGAATCGGAGTATAAAACCGATTTGGGGGTTACAGAATTATGGGGTGAAAAAGGATATACTACCAACGAGAGAACAGGCATCAGACCTACTTTGGAAGTAAATGGTATCTGGGGCGGTTATACAGGGGAAGGAGCTAAAACAGTTTTACCTTCCAAAGCTTCTGCTAAGATTTCCTGCCGTTTGGTTCCCAATCAATCCTCTGAAGTAATTACCAAAAAGGTACTGGACTATTTCAGAAGTATTGCGCCTGCAGGCGTAACCATCAATGCCATGGAGCATCATGGCGGGGAACCCTATATGACCCCTATAGATTCTATAGAATACAAGGCGGCAGCAAAAGCGATAGAAACCGCTTTTGGCAAGGAACCCATTCCTGTAAGAGGAGGTGGAAGTATTCCTATCTGTGCATTGTTTGAAAAGGAACTGGGATTAAAAATCATCTTCCTTGGATTTGGACTGGACAGCGATAACCTGCATAGCCCCAATGAAAAATTCAATTTAGAAAACTATTACAAAGGCATTGAAACCATTCCTTATTTCCACAAGTATTTCGCAGAAATGAAAGGATAATATGGCAGCTGAAAAAGAAAAATTGCGGATTGACAAGTATCTCTGGAGCATTCGGCTTTTTAAAACACGCAGCCAGGCCGGAGATGCCTGTAGTAAAGGGAAAGTTAAATACAACGGGGATTCTGTAAAGTCTTCCAGAATTGTTGCTATAGGGGATGAATACGAAGTTAAAACAGAAGCCAAAAAATGGGTCATCAAAGTAACAGGGCTGCTGCATACCCGACAAGCTTATTCAGAAGCCATCAAATACTATATTGATATTACTCCGGCAGAGGAACTGGACAGAATCAAATTTGTAGCTTCTAGTTTCCATACAGGTAAGCGATTGAGTAAAGTTGGAAGACCTACCAAAAGAGACAGAAGAGACCTGGAAGAGTTTATGGAATAAAAAATAATTTAAACTGAGCATGTTCACAATTGATATCATCACGGTTGTTCCAGCCCTATTGGAAGGTCCTTTTAGCCATAGCATTATGAAACGTGCGCAGGATAAGGGTTTGCTAAGGGTTCGTACACATAATCTACGCAAATGGGCCATTAATAAACATGCACAGGTAGACGATTATCCATTTGGAGGGGGAGCAGGAATGGTACTGATGTGTGAGCCACTTGCCAACGCAATTGAAGAATTGCAAAAAGAAACCAACTACGATGCAATTATTTATATGACTCCGGATGGTGAAAGATTCAATCAGCAAAAAGCGAATCAGTTGTCGCTATTACAGAATCTTTTAATCATCTGCGGACATTACAAGGGAATTGACCAGCGAATCAGAGACAGGTATGTTAACATGGAAATATCGATTGGAGACTATGTACTCAGTGGTGGTGAACTGGCTGCTGCTGTTGTAGTAGACGCCATTGGAAGATTGATTCCGGGGGTTCTGAGTGATGAAACTTCTGCTTTAACCGATTCTTTTCAGGACAACCTGCTGGCCCCTCCTGTTTACACCCGTCCGGCTGATTTCAGAGGCATGAAAGTGCCGGAAATACTATTACAGGGCGATCCCAAAAAAGTGGAAGACTGGCGCTTTGAACAATCCATGGAAAGAACCAGAGAGCGCCGTCCCGATTTATTGAATGAGGATTAAAATCGCGCTTATCCACGCATTCTACCATTAGGCAAATTAATAGAAGGCCTCCGGATAATTATATCAATTTTGCCTTTCGTGCATTCTATGCAGCATTATTTATGAGAATACAATTGTTTTTACTTTTTTTGGTTTGCTGGGTGAACGGATTTGCTCAGGTAAGAAACGGAGAGACTTTTCAGAAGGACTATCAGATTGTTATTTCCAAAACTCCGGCACCAGTAAAAATTGATGGTATCCTTAATGAAGAAATCTGGAAAAAGGCACAGAAAGTCAGCTCCTTCTGGGAAAAATATCCGGATGATAAAAAGAAAGCCAAACATGCAACGGAGGTTCAGACCGCTTATGATGAAAAGTTTCTGTATGTAGCATTTACTGCATACGATTCCGGCAAGGTTTTTATACAAAGTTTAAAAAGAGATATAGGACACGACGGGAATGATTGTGTGGCACTGGTATTGGATCCGGTAAATACCCGAAACAATGGTTTCTTTTTTGTAGTGAATGCCTACAATGCGCAAAGTGAGGACCAGCTTACTTCTGCAGGCGATGGGGTTTCTTTCAGCTGGGATCAGACCTGGTATTCTGAAACCAAAAGATATGGAGACCGATGGACCGCCGAAATGGCCATCCCCTTTAAATCGATACGATATCCGGCCGATAAAAAAACCTGGGGCATCAATTTTGTAAGGGTAGACACCAAGACCAACGAATATTCTACCTGGACCAATGTGCCGGTTAATTTCTCCTCTCACGATATTGGTTATACAGGAGCACTAATCTGGGAAGATGCTCCACCCAAACCGGGTAGCAATTCCGTATTTGTTCCTTTTGTAACCACTGAAGTAACAGAAAACAGAGCTGGCAATGAGCCCATTACGGCCAAACCCAATGCCGGCTTTGACGCAAAAATAGGGCTAACATCCTCTTTGAATTTAGACCTTACTGTTAATCCGGATTTCTCTCAGATTGAAGTGGACAGACAAGTAACCAACTTAACCCGTTTCAATATTTTCTTCCCTGAAAGAAGAACATTTTTCTTAGAGAATGCAGACTTGTTCTCCGGATATGGCATTGATCCTATCAGACCTTTTTATTCCAGAAGAATCGGATTAGATAAAAACGGAAACAAGATTCCTATATTATTCGGAGCCAGAGTTACAGGGAATATTGCCAAGAAAACCAGAATTGGTTTTATGAATATGCAAACCGGCAGACAAGGCGATTATGCTCCGGAAAACTATACTGCATTATCTGTAGATCAAAGAGTATTTAACCGATCAGTTATAAAAGGATACTTTTTAAACAGAAGTAGTTTTATGACGGACGCAGAAAAAAGTGCCAATCCACTGGATGTATTCAGCCGCAATGCCGGAATAGAATACAACTATTCTGATCTGGAAGGGAAATGGGGGGCCTGGGCTACTTATCATCATTCCTTTAAGCCCGGTATAAAAAGCGATAATGCTTTTTACAATGTGGGATTTTCCTATAACAGCAGAAACTTTGGTTTCGTACAGGATCTGACCAGTCTAGGCACCAATTACTATGCAGACATGGGATTCATTGAAAGAATTGAAAACTATGATGCAGCAAGGGATACGGCTATCCGTGTTGGATTTAAACACTCTTACACCAGCGCTGAATATAAAATCATTCCTTCAAAAGGCAAATTGATAGGGGTTAGTTTTGAAGCTGAGAACTATATTGTTTTTAATCCCGACAATAGTTTCAATGAAAGAAATACCACTTTAAACGGCAATGTGGAATTCAGAAATACTTCCAGAATCAGTTACAGTACATCTGACTATGAAGTAGATTTATTGTTCCCGATTTCATTTACAGGAGCCACGCCACTACCCGTTGCCAAATACAAATATAGGGATGTGGGAATCCGGTATAGTTCAGATTTCAGAAGACCATTCAGTTTCAATATAAGTGCCGCAACCGGAGGGTTTTATAATGGCACCAACAAAACATTAAGAGCTGGAATTACTTTCAGAAAATTACCCAACACCACGCTGAACCTGAATTTTCAATATAATAAAATTGAATTCCCTGGCACTTATGGAGCTACAGAACTTTTTTTGATATCACAAAGAACGGAAATCAATTTCTCTACCAAATTATTCTGGACTACTTTTTTCCAGTACAATACACAACGAAACAATATCAATATCAACAGCAGATTGCAATACAGATTTAAGCCAATGAGCGATCTGTTCCTGGTTTACACTGACAATTATTTTACATCACCTTTAATGAAAAACAGTAACAGAGCGCTCGTTTTTAAATTGAACTACTGGTTGAACTTATAAAAAAACTGCCACAACAAAATGCTGTGGCAGTTCAATCAATCATGAATGCTATTTAATTCCGATAACAGGAATCTGTTTGTCATTGATTAATTTATTCAGTTGTTTAACATCCGTGTCCAATACCTGTTTCAACTTGGATAATTGTAAATTGGCTTGTGCACTTAAATCAGCAAATACTTCGCGCACTTGTCTGCTTGGTGCATTTTGTCCACTGGATGCAACTCCATACAAACCTGCAATCTTATCGTTCAGGCGAATAGGGAAGTTCAACACGTCCTGGCCGCTCTTCGCTTTTGTCTGATACAAGGCTTCTTCAACTGCTGTGATTTGTTTGTTGATACTATCGGCCAGTTGCTTGATCTCTTTATGTGATTTGACATCAATCTTTGCATTGAGTTCCATAATCTGAGATCTCACTGTGCGGATATTTCTGATGGCTTTCTGCACTTCATTGAATTTATCACGAACAGACAAAAGGAAGCTAACCTGTGCATCATAATCCGCTTCTGTTGCTGCATACGCAGGATTGGGTTTAATCACAAAACTAAAATCAGCAGAGTCGTTTCCGTATTTTATTTTACCTGTGTATTTACCCGGCGCTGCTTTGGCAGAACCAATGCCTCCATTCCATAAGATCATACCATCGGCTCTTTCAGCCGGTGGATAGTTCTGATCCCATACAAACTGATTCATTCCTTCTACAACTTCCATCTGATCTTCCACTGCTTTTGTGTAATTGCTGAAGGTTTTGATTGGTCTTCCCTGCTTATCATTAATGGTAATAGAAAGTTTTGAACTATCTGTTATGCCTTTTGCATAAAAGTTGATTACAGTTCCCTGCGGAGGATTGGCTCCTGCATTGGGTTCAGCAGCAACAGCTCCTCTTCTTCTTCTGCCGCCACCTTCTGTTCTGTAACTATCATTTACAGAAAATACATGTAATTTCTTATCGAGAATGGCTGCATTTTTTTGCTGTACAATCGTCAGGTCATCAATTACCCAGAAAGAACGACCCTGAGTAGCCACAATCAAATCATTGTCTTTTAAAGCAATATCTGTAATTGGCACTACAGGCAAATTCAACTGGAATGGTCTCCAGCTAACACCATCGTTATAGCTGATATACATGCCGAATTCTGTACCTGCATACAATAAGCCCTGCACTTTTCTATCGGCTCTGATGGCCCTGGTAAAATGCATATTATTGATTCCTGCAGTAATTCTGGTCCAGGTTTTACCGTAGTCGGTTGTTTTAAATAAATAAGGGGTATAGTCGTCGAGTTTGTATTTTGTTCCGGCAAAAAAAGCAGTCCCTTTTCTGAAAGGATCAGTTTCAATACAGTTCCACATCATCCACTTGCCTGCATCCGGAGGAGTAACATTATTCCATGACTTTCCGCCATCCTTGCTTACATGAATCAGGCCATCATCACTGCCTGTCCACAATACATCTTTCTCCAATGAAGATTCCGTAGCGGCAAAAATGGTAGAGTAATATTCTACGGATGTATTATCCTTGGT
>CALEST010000319.1 GCA_937907555.1 uncultured Sediminibacterium sp. | reverse complement strand
AACCAGTTCCTTGGTAGCCATGGCAGGATCATAAAAAGTTAATTCGGTCTTTTTTCTGATGTATTCGTAGTCTCCTCTTTTGGGATAACTATCTCCCATGCCATTTTCAAAAAGCCCGCTACTACCAGTCAGGGTTAATGTTTTTATTTTTTCGGGGTGCTTCAATACATGAACCAGTGCCACATGACCTCCTAATGAATTACCCAGCAAATGAATATTGTTGTAACCACGTGTTTCAACAAATTTGTGAACGAATTTTTCCAAACCACCTACACTGGTATGAAAAATATCTAAATCGAATAAGGGTAAAATGGGTACCACTACCCTATAGCTTTTTCTGAAATGTTCAATTAAATCTGCAAAATTGCTCATGGCACCAAACAGTCCATGCAAGAGCAGCAAAGTCTCTCCTTCTCCTTCTTCTATAAACTTATACTTATCAATTTCTTTTAACTCGTAATTCATTGGGTTGATTTTCGTAAGGCCTAGCAATTGTTGCTAAAGTAATCAAAATAAAAGAGATTTTCAGCCCTTATTGGTATTTATTGCTTCAAAAAAATCGGTCAAATCGCTAAATAAATCTTTAAAGAATGGGATTGCGGTTCCGAAGCCCTCCACTGCATAAGGACCCCACAAATGAATGTAAGGGTAGCTTTGGGAAGATTGAATGGTTTCCTTGCTCAACAGTTCCATTTTCTCCGTGTAAAATATCAATACACTGAATACGGTAATATAAAGCAGGGCATAAATCAGGATACCGCCTAATTTATTGGCCCAGCCCAGCATTGACAATTCAAGCATTTGCTCAATAATGGTACTCAGTATCCTTACCCCGAAAAATACCCCTGCCATAATCAGGATAAAAGCCAGAAAGGGCAACCAGGATGCCCCCACATTTACGGTACTGCCTATCCATCCGGCAACCAGCGTACTGCATTTTAAAGCAGCTGCAAGGCCAATAAATATGGCAACAAATGAAAGTGCTGCCAATACCAACCCTTGCTTAAATCCTTTAATGATTGCAAGAACCAGCAATGACAGCACTACAATATCTAAAAACATAATCGTTATTTACTCAATAACGCCTTAACCGTTGCTGCAATTGTTTTACCCTCTGCTTTACCGGCAAGTTGTTTGGAAGCTACTCCCATTACTTTGCCTAAATCGGAGATAGCAGTAGCCCCTGTCTCCGCAATAATGGCTGCTATTTCAGCTTCCAGTTCTTCCTGAGTTAATTGTTTCGGAAGAAATTTTTCTATTACTGCAATTTCCTCTAACTCTTTCTGAGCAAGGTCTGCGCGGTTTTGCTGCTGATAAATTTCCAATGAATCCCTTCTTTGCTTTACCAGTTTCAGTAACAGTTTTTGTTCCTGTTCCTCATTAATTTGACCATTGGCACCAGGTTCGGTTTTGGCTTTAATAATTTCGGCCTTGATGGCTCTTAAGCCTCTTAACAAAGCTTCATCCTTTGCTTTCATGGCGTCTTTCATTACGCCCATCACTTGTATTTCCAGACTCATAATTATTTATTTTGATTGATTTGTGAATCACGAAACTTCTTATAAAAAGTTTTCGCATGTGCTTTCATATCGTCCACCAGCTCCTGCTGTTGAGTTGCCCTCATGAACGCATCGGCCATACCCATAAAAGTCTGGTAGTAAAAATCGGCCATTTCATCTACCATCATGTCTTTGGTCCAAAGGTCAATGCGCATGGCAGATTTATCCGCTCCGTCCCAGAAAGCCAGCATCATGGCTTTAGCGTCCTGTTTAAGGTCTGCCGTACTATCAGATGCAGACCAATCAATATGCTGAGGCACTTTATTCTCATCCAAGCTCACATTAACGGTAATCGTTGATTGTTTCATATCATTCAATTATTTAGAATGCCGCAAAACTAAGACGAAACTGCTTTGGTAGCGAGTATTTCCTGCCAAAACAAGTTGGCCGCTTTTTCCCAGCTGTACTGTTTAGCCCTTTCCAATCCCTTCTGTATCATTTTTTCACGAATCTGTTCGTTTTTGTAAAGGGTTTGCATATGGGCGGCGATGGTATCGGGCTGATCAGCTTCCGCGTACAATGCAGCATCTCCGCCTACTTCGGGCATACTGGAATTATTGGCCGTGATAACAGGAACCCCTGATTGCATGGCTTCCAGAATCGGCAGTCCAAATCCCTCAAAATGAGAAACATAAATAGCCGCATAGGAGGATGCCGTTAGTCTGGCCAGAATTTCATCTGTTACATAACCGGTTAACACCACATCGTTTCTGTATTTGTAAGTTTTGAGTTTCTCCATAAAGTACTGGTATTGCCAGGCCAGCCTGCCTGCAAAAACCAATTTCATATTGCTCTTATGCCATTTTTTAAAAAGGGAAAAGGCCTTGAGAATATTCAGCATATTTTTCCGCGGACTAATTCCTCCTACACAAATAAAGTATTCGTAACCGTCGGTATACGCTTCTTTCACCTGCTCTTTTTCTTCCCAGCTGATGGGCCTGAAACCAGCTCTGGCAGCGCCACTCACCACTTCTAGGGATTTGGCTTTATTGGGATAGAATTGTAAAATATCCTGTTTGGAAAATTCAGAAACCGTGATGATTCTTTTGGCCTTCTTTAGAAAAAAGGGAGTAAAAGTTTGATAAAAGAATCGCTGATGCCAGGCAATGGATTGGGGAACATGTTTAAAAGCCAGATCGTGAATTACCAATAGCTGTGGTATACCGGAAACTAAACTGCAAAAACCATAGGGCTGAATCCAGATATCTGCCTTGCATTTTTTTACCGCCAACGCTGCACTTATATTGTACCAATACAAAAATGCTGGCACATGGCGGGCTGCAGGGGCAATGGTAACCGACCTTACATTGGAGCCTGTTATCCATTCTTTTTGATGAGGCCTGTCGTATATAAAAACAAATTCGTGTTCGGTATGACTGCGAACCAGCAGTTCAAAAATAGAAACAGCATACTGTCCGTACCCCTCAAGAAAATCATCCTGGAAAAAAATAGCGTTCACTGCAATGGTCATGTCTAGTCATTTACATCTGTAACTCCTCCTGAAACGGTAAATTTCATGGCATCTGCAGCACCAATATTGGGCAGGGGCTTAATC
>CALEST010000318.1 GCA_937907555.1 uncultured Sediminibacterium sp. | reverse complement strand
GACTAACTATTAAACTGGAGTGTAACACTTCAAACACTCCGATTTAATTTACAAAGTTCTTCAAGTACTATCAATTAAATTGTCGTTTAATCTCTGCTATTAGAGAGACATAAAAAATCCCTGGCGGTCAATCACTAACAGCAGGGATTAACTATTTTTACTAAAAGTTCAGCTATGAAAAAGTGTGTGTTGATTTTCGCAATATTAATAAGTACCTGCTTTTCTGGTTTTGCTCAGATGGAAAAGCTAGAAGAACCTGTAGGATTCGACAGGAACAGGGTATTTATAGGCCCCAGTTTAAACCTGGGTTTATCGAATCGCTTTTTTAATGTGGGATTAAACCCAACCATTGGTTATAGTTTGAATAACTGGGTAGACGTTGGGGTAGCTATGAATTTCAATTATTATTCTCAAAGTGCATCTGTATTTAATTCCTTCAAGTACAAAAATTTTAATTACGGAGGGGGTGCTTTTCTAAGGGTTTGGCCGGTTTCTTTTCTGCATTTACAAATTCAACCCGAGTATAACTGGATCAGTTCTACAAGAACTGACCCTATCAGCGGGCAAACAACCAAACTACAGTTACAAGCCCCAAGTATGCTTGCTGGAATTGGTTATGGAACCAGAGAAATCGGAAGACAATTGTCTTATTTAACAATCATGATCGATTTAAACCAGGCAGTCAATTCTCCTTACAGGGATGGTATTGCCGGTGATCCTCAACCCATTTTCCGGGGTGGGTTTGGATTCTATCTTAACTCAAAAAGGAAATAGCTTCCGTAGCTGAACCGGCAACCAATAAACGTTGCTTCCAGTCTTCATAAAGAAAACCCTGTTGAAACATGGTGTCAATATGAGCAATCAAATGATTGTAGTATCCATTGATGTTCAGCAAAACAATTTTTTTGTTGTGAATCTTAAGCGTATTCCAGGTAAGCATTTCAAAAAGCTCATCCAGTGTGCCGTTTCCTCCAGGTAAAATGATGGCTGCATCACAAAGTTCATAAAGCATTTTTTTTCTGCTATGCATATCGCCCACAACGCGCAAATCGGTAATCCCCTTGTGTTCATGCTCCCACTCCAATAATACTTCGGGAATAATTCCGGTTACTTCCCCTTTACCTTCCATAACCGCATCTGCAACGGCTCCCATCAAACCTTTATTTCCTCCCCCGTAAATCAGCCGGATACCATTATCGGCCATTAATTTTCCAAGAATCATCGTTTCTTCCAAAAAACGGGGATCATTTCCTGATTTAGACCCACAGAAGACTGCAATATTTTTAATTTTCATTGTATACAATTAGGACAGACAAAATACCTTAATTATTTTTACTACTTTACAAAATTCTTTTAACCAAACGAATTGCTATGTCTCCATTATTGCTATTTTCTTTTGTGATTGGGTATTTTTTGATCTTACTGGCAGTTGCTTGGTACACCGGAAAAAACAGTGATAACCACTCTTTTTTCATTGGAAACAAAAATAGCAACTGGATGCTGGTGGCATTCGGGATGGTTGGAACTTCCTTAAGCGGGGTCACTTTTGTAAGTGTTCCCGGTGCAGTAGCCAAAGAGTCATTTGCCTATATCCAGATTACACTGGGTTATCTCATAGGCTATGCCATGATTGCTTACATACTGCTTCCTCTATATTACAGACTAAATTTAACATCCATCTATCATTACCTGAGTTCCAGAATGGGTTTCAATGCCTATAAAACCGGGTCTTCCTTTTTTATATTATCCAGAACCTTGGGGGCAACCGCAAGATTGTACCTGGTAGTGAATATTTTACAGGAAGCCATTTTAAACAGTTTCAATGTTCCTTTCTGGGCAACTACTTTAATCATTCTTATTATGATTTTACTCTACACTTACGAAGGTGGAGTAAAGACCATTGTGTACACAGACACTCTGCAAACCACTTGTATGCTTGCCGGACTGGTGATCTGTGTATTCTACATACTGAATCAACTGGATATGGGATTCGGAGAAAGTTTACAGGCAATGAACGACAGAGGTTACTCTACCATTTTTGTAACCGATCCCAACAGTAAGTTTTTCTTTTTAAAACAAATCATTGCAGGAGCATTTATTACTGTAACCATGACAGGTATGGATCAGGAAATGATGCAAAAAAATATTTCTGTTAAAACACTGAAGGATTCACAGAAAAATGTGATGTCCATGGCCATCACTCTGGCAACCGTTATTGTTATTTTCCTATTCCTTGGTGGCCTTTTATATCTGTATGCAGAACGATTGAATATAGATGCAACCGGAGATAAAATCTTCCCTGTTCTGGCAATGGAACATATGCCTCCGATTGTATCAGTAATATTTATTATTGCACTGATATCTGCCCTATTTCCCAGCGCCGATGGTGCCATTACCGCTTTAACCTCTACCTTCTGTATTGATATCATAGGAATTCAGCGAAGAGCCGATTTAGATGAAGCAGCACAGAAAAAAATAAGACAAAGAGTACATTTAACTTTTGCTGCCATATTCCTTGTTTTTGTATTGGTCTTTAAATGGGTGAATGACCCAAGCATGATTGGCTTATTGTTAAAAATTGCAGCATACACATATGGACCTTTACTGGGTTTATTTACATTCGGTATTATTACAAAAAGAGCCGTTAAAGACAAATGGGTACCATATGTTTGTGTAGCCGCTCCTATCATTTGTTTTATCCTGGATAAATTCCAAAAAGATTTGCTTGGGTCTTATGAAGTGGGATTGGAACTCTTGATAATTAATGGTGCACTTACTTTTATAGGCCTGTTACTAATTTCAAAAAAGGGAAGTAAATAAACCGGCAAATGGAAATCATCTCCCCCCTTGTTGAATCCTATACGGCAAAATTTACGAGTCCCGAAACAGAAGCTTTAAGGGCAATCAGTGAGCAAACCATTGCTCAGCACCCTTTGTCTCATATGTTGAGCGGGGTCGTACAAGGACAGTTCCTAAGCATGATATGTGCCATGATACAGCCCAGATTTGTACTGGAAATTGGCACTTTTACCGGATATAGTGCACTTTGCCTTCAAAAAGGCCTACCGGAAGATGGCATGATTCATACGATTGAACTAAGACCAGAAGATGCACAGACGGCAGCCGAAAATTTTAAGAAATTTAATGCAAATAAGCAGATAACTTTGCACGTCGGAAATGCAAGGGAAATCATACCTGGTTTGCCCTTCAAATGGGATTTGGTGTTCATTGATGCAGATAAAACAAGTTACATTGATTATTACGAAATGGTGTTACCGGTTTTATCAGAAAGGGGGTTTATTATAGCAGACAATGTTCTTTTTCATGGACAGGTTCTGGAAGACCCGCTGAAAGGTAAAAATGCAAAAGCCATACATGCATTCAACGAACACGTTCAAAATGATCCCAGAACAGAACAAGTGATGCTTTCCATAAGAGATGGAATCAGCATCATAAAAAAGAGAAAAGCATGATGAAGTGGATTTTTAGTTTGGTCAGCCTATTTTGTTTTGCGCATTTGCATGCACAGAATAGCAAGACCATTGCATATATTGATCAGTACAAGGATATAGCTATTGAAGAAATGATACGCTCCGGCGTTCCTGCTGCCATTACGTTGGCTCAGGCAGTGCTGGAATCGCAGTCTGGCGAAAGCCCACTGGTAAAAAGATCCAATAATCATTTCGGTATTAAATGCAAAACAGAATGGACAGGAGCTAAAACATATCACGATGATGATGCAAAGGGGGAATGTTTCAGGGTCTATGATAATCCTGCCGCTTCTTTTAAAGATCATTCAGACTTTCTCAGAACAAGGGCTCATTATCAATTTCTGTTTAAACTTAATCCTACAGATACAGAAGCCTGGGCCAAAGGATTAAAGAAAGCCGGTTATGCCACTGCCCCAACATACGCACAGAAACTAATGAAAATTGTAAAGGATTATCAGCTGGACCAGTACAATACAATGGCATTGGCCAGAATGAGTAATCCACAACCCAACGATTACAATACTCAGGTGCTGGCTCAAACTGACAGAGCCAGAGACCTTGTACCATCCAATACAAATAATAACAACACAATTAAGGGAGCAGAAGCATTAGGGACCAGTCAGGAAATAAAAAAACAGGAACCAAGCGCAGACAATGAACCAGCTTCTGAGACCTTTATTCCAACAGAGCAAAGGAGTAATTCTCCCAAAGCCAAATACGGTCACTACAATTTTCCGGAATCTGTATTCACGATAAATAATACCAGTGTAATTCTCGTAAAAGCGGGCACATCTTTGCTGGCAATAGCCAATCAACATAATATTTCATTGGCAAAAATTCTGCAATACAATGAACTGGAAGAAACAGATATTATTGCTGAAGATCAGTTAATTTATCTGGAAAAGAAACCCAAAAAAGGAGAACAGGAATTTTATATAGTCAAAGCAGGTGAAACACTTTTTGAAATTGCACAACTTAATGGCGTTAGACTAGAGAATATATTGCAGTACAATAACCACTTAAATAAATCAGCTTTACCTACTCCGGGCACCAAGGTATTTCTAAAGATGCCTTTATCCGGCAAGTCAACTCCAAATAGAAAATAATCATGTCTGATATTCAGCTTTTCAACAAAACATTTGAACCCTATTTACCTGAGTCTTTAATTCAGGAAAAAGTTAGTGAGCTGGGAAAGCTGATTAGCAAAGAATATGAGGGCAAAAAACCTTTGTTTATTGGCGTATTGAATGGCTCCTTCATGTTTGCCTCAGATTTGTTTAAACAAATCACTATTGAGGCAGAAATCTGTTTTATTAAACTGGCTTCCTATAAAGGAACAAAATCCACTGGTAATGTAATTACCGCAATAGGGTTGGATACGGATATCAGAGACCGTCACCTGATTTTACTGGAAGATATTATAGACACGGGTAAAACCATGCATGAATTTATTCCTCAGTTATTTCACCAGCAACCCGCTTCGGTAAAAATGGCGGTATTGTTGCATAAGCCAGATGCAACTATTTATCCCGTTCATATAGACTACTGCTGCTTTAGCATTCCCAATCGATTTGTGCTGGGATACGGACTGGATTATGATGGTTTCGGCAGAAACCTCAAAGAAATATATCAGCTCAAAGACAGCGAATAATTTCCTGCAAGAAAGCGTCAGCCGGATTTCTTAATTTGTAGGAAATGAAAAAGGCATTTACCATACTGATTTTACTTATTCTGTCTTCAGATGGCTATGCTCAGTATTATTTGAGAGGCCAGATTAAAGACAACAGAGGAAGAAAACTCGAAGGAGTAACCATTCAGGTAAAATCGAAGGGGCTAATTCCCTATTACAGTGGAAAAGACGGAGACTTTGGTATCCCGCTATCTAAATCAGAAGACAGTATTTTCCTATCCTTAGCGGGTTATGAAACAACCGGCTTGCTGGTACATAGCAGTTTATTTCAACAGATAATGCTTGAAATGCTACCCAGCACAGCCAGGCTTTACCAAAAAAATCTGGCTTCCGTAATTACAGATCTAAAACCAGCTAAAAGCATCTACTATGGTGGAATGGGCGAAAGTTACAGTGGTTTAATCGAGAACGGCTTCATTAAAACCAATCAATATCCACAGACTGGATTCTCATTGAATATTGACAAAGCAGCTTATAGCAATATCAGAAGGTTTTTGTCCAACGAAATGAATGTGCCCTCTGATGCAGTTAGAACTGAAGAAATGCTGAATTATTTTTCGTTTGATTATCCCAATAATAATACTGATTCATTGTTCAGATTAGAATCTGTTATTACAGACTGTCCATGGAATCCCAACAATAAATTACTTTTAACAAAAGCATTTGCTCCCAAAATCAATCTTGAAAATATTCCACCCAGCAATCTTGTTTTTCTAATTGATGTATCGGGTTCTATGGACCAACCCAATCGATTACCCCTATTACAATCAGCATTTAAAATACTTACTGCCAACCTTAGAAATATAGACACCATCAGCATTGTAACATATGGAGGAAACGTATCTATAGTCTTATACCCAACCAGTGGCGCTGAAAAAAAAACCATCAATGCTGTAATTGATTCATTAAGTGCCAATGGTGATACGCCCGGGGAAAATGCAATTAAAGTAGCTTATCAGCTGGCAAAGGGAAGCTATATAAAGGGCGGTAATAATCGTGTTATTTTAGCCACAGATGGTGATTTTAATGTTGGTCAGAGAACGGAGAAAGAACTGGAAGACCTGATTGTGAGTTACAAGGAACTGGGAATCAGTTTAACTTGTTTAGGTGTTGGAATGGGCAATTATAAAGACAGTAAATTGGAAACGCTTTCAAAAAAAGGAAATGGAAATTTTTCATATATCGATCAGGTAGCTGAAGCAGAGAAAATACTTTTCAGGGAATTCACTACTACCCTTTTTTCCGTTGCAAAGAATACCATTTTAAATATTGCATTTAATAAAGAAGCCGTTAGTGCATACCGTTTAATTGGGTTTGATAATAAAAGAGATGCCATATCAGACAGCTCAGCAACATTATTGGGGGGTGAAATTGGCAGCGGACATGTATCCATTGCATTATTTGAAATAGAAACAACTAACACCAGTGCTGTTGACGAAATAGCAAGGATTCAATTAACCTATGAATCAACTTTGAATCTTACTGCAAAAGAACAGTCCATGCAACTGAGCAATGCCTACATCCCTATTCATCTTCTTGATTCTGCTAGCAGGCGCACCATTAGCATTGCAGCATTCGCCGGCCTGCTGCGTAAATCTAAATTCATGAAAGCCTATTCTTATAATGATTTGCTGGCATTGGCTAATACTTCCTGCAATCCACTCAATACCCTAGAGAATGAACTGCTCTTGCTAATTCAGAAAGCCGATAAATTTTACAACCCATCCAAAAGAAAAAAGCCCCGCAAAGAATAATTATCCTTACAGGGCTAACAATCTATTTTATCCGGCAATTAGCTAAACGCCTCTTTTACTCTATCAAAAAAACTTTTCTCCCCTTTGGAAGGATTGGGTTTGAAATTACTACTGCTGCTGAACTTTTCCAAAGCCTGTTTTTCCTCCGCACTTAAATTCTGAGGTGTCCATATATTCACATTAATCAGCTGATCCCCACGATGGTACCCCTGCACTTCAGGAAATCCCTTCCCTTTCAAACGGAAAATTTTACCACTTTGTGTGCCTGCAGGAATCTTTATTTTGGCACGTCCATCAATGGTTGGAACTTCTACCTGCGTACCAAAAACTGCATCAGGGAAAGAAATATGTAAATCATATGCCACATTCAAACCATCTCTGTGAAGCTCTTCATGAGATTCTTCTTCAATCTGTATAATCAAGTCACCCGGCGCACCACCACGTTCTCCGGCGTTACCCTTTCCACTCATGCTCAACTGCATTCCTTCTTGTACGCCTGCCGGAATATCAATGCTGATGGTTTCTTCACCATAGACACGTCCATCACCTTTACAGCTACCACATTTAGCAGTAATAGTAGTTCCTTCCCCATTACAGCTAGGGCAAGTAGAAACGGTTTGCATTTGGCCCAGGAAGGTACTGGTTACCTTACGAACCTGACCTGTTCCGCCACAGGTTGAACAGGTTTGGGTACTGTTTTTATCTTTTGCACCAGATCCGGTACAAGTTGTACAAACTACATGTTTTTTAACTTTTACGTTCTTGGTAACCCCCTTGGCGATTTCCTCGTAGTTCAGCTTTAGTTTGATTCTTAAATTAGAACCTCTGGTTCCTCTTTGTCTTCCGCCACCTCGCTGACGGCTGCCTCCACCAAAGAAGCTTCCAAACATATCTTCGCCAAAAATATCTCCGAACTGGCTGAAAATATCATCCATATTCATGCCTGCACCACCACCATAATTGCCGCCTCCGGTACCAGGCCCAAATGCAGCATGTCCATAACGATCGTACTTGGCCTTCTTATCTGCATCACTCAATATCTCATAAGCTTCCGCAGCTTCTTTAAACTTTTCTTCAGCTGCTTTATCTCCTGGATTTCTGTCCGGATGATATTGCATGGCTACCTTACGGTATGCTTTTTTAATTTCATCCGCAGTTGCAGACTTAGACACGCCCAGTATTTCGTAAAAATCTCTTTTAGACATAAATAATAAGTTGGATTATTTTCCTACTACCACTTTAGCAAAGCGGATAATTTTATCGTTTAAAAAATAACCTTTGGTTACTTCATCAATTACTTTTCCTTTCAGTTCTTCTGTTGGAGCTGGTATTTCGGTTATTGCTTCATGTTTTTCTACATCAAAATCCTGATTCACTGTTTCCATTACCTTAACTCCTTTCTGCTGCAAATTATTTCTTAGCTTATTGAAGACCAGCATTACCCCTTCCTTTTGAATGGCAATATCTTCTGTTCCCTGCAGTTGCTTTTCTGCTCTGTCACAATCATCTAAAACATCAAGTAAAGAAACAATTACATCCTTACCAGCCGTCTGAATTAGTTCCAGGCGCTCTTTTGCTGTTCTTCTTCTGAAATTGTCAAACTCAGCCATCAAACGAAGGTATTTGTCCTTCTGCTCAGCCAATTCGGCTTCTAATTTTGCAACAACAGACTCTTCGGCAACAGGTTCATTCAAATTTGACGTACCGGCTGCATTTTCGTCAGCATTAATGTTCATTTCTGCTGTTTTTTCGGTTGTTTCAGCATTATTCTGCAATTCTTGCTCTTCCATAGTATATTTTATTAGCTAGCCTATATAGGCAATAATTTTGCCACGCAAAGAAAAGGGAAAAAATGACAGTTATAGCCTGCTTATATTTGCCAGATGATAAAGGTATACCTGAAAAAGAAGATAGCACCAAGAATTGCCAACGGACACCCTTGGATTTATGCCAATGAAATAGACCGGATTGCAGGGGAAACCGCTCCAGGGGACATAGTTGAAGTAAGATTTGCCGACGGTAAAATTGCAGGTATAGGATATATCAACCCCAAGTCACAAATCACTATACGACTCCTGAGCAGAAGGCCGGTAGAAATTAATGAAGCATTTTTTCAGCAGCAGATACTGAAAGCCTGGCATTACCGCCAGAAAACAGGTTATACCGAAAACTGCCGACTGGTATTTGGAGAAGCCGATCAGCTACCTGCTTTAATTATTGACAAATTCAATGATTATTTCGTCATTCAGACCCTTTCTCTGGGAATGGATATATGGAAGCCCGCTATCGTTAAAGCATTGGAGTCTATTTTTAATCCCAAGGGTATTTATGAAAGAAACGATGTCCCAGTAAGAAACCTGGAGGGACTACCGCAGCAAAAAGGGTTTTTATCAACACCATTCAACACCAATATCATCATCAATGAAAACGGGCTACAATTTCATGTAGATATTGAGAATGGGCAAAAAACAGGGTATTTTTTAGACCAACAAGACAACAGAAGGGCCATTCAGCATATTGTAAAGGGAGCTGAAGTAATGGGAGCTTTTACCTATACGGGCACTTTCGAAATTCACGCTGCACATTATGGAGCAAAATCAGTTCTTGGAATAGACATTTCAGAACAAGCGGTTATGCAGGCCAATAAGAATGCAGCTTTAAATGGTCTTGAAAAAATTGTTGAATTCAAAGCAATGAATGCCTTTGATGTACTGAAAGACTGGGGCAAGGACGGACCTTGCTACGACGTGGTAATGTTGGACCCTCCTGCATTCACCAAAAGCAGAGACAGCATTCAAAATGCAGTGAACGGTTACAAGGAAATAAATTTAAGGGGAATGAAACTGATCAGAAACGGAGGTTTTCTGGTTACATCAAGCTGTACGAATCTGGTACACCCACAACTCTTTTTAGAGACCATTCATGCCGCAGCCAAAGACGCAAAAAAGAGATTAAAACAGGTAACTTTTCAGGCACAAGCCAGCGACCATCCGATTGTATGGGGTATGGAAAATACCAATTATCTGAAATTTTTAATTGTGGAAGTAAGCGACAGATAATCAAAGCAAGCAGAGAAAAACGCACTATTAGCGTGAAACCTGAAACTTGCCAGACTCTACAATTCTGCCACTGCGATCTTTTAGTTGATAAATATAAAGTCCTCTGAAATAATTATCGTCAAAATAGATAGTCATTTTAATTCCAGTAACCCGCTGAGAAGTCATTTTGCGTCCCATGAAATTATAAATCTCCAGACTGTAGGACTTATCTACTGAAGGATCTAATTCAAAATGAATAAACTGTGTGGCAGGGTTCGGATAAAATCGTTGAATCTTAGTTTCAATATTGCTTACATCAACATAATTAAAACCATTGCTGTTCGCAACCAGAAATGTGCTGCAAACCAGTAAAAGAACCCCTAAAATAGTTTTGTAAAAAATCTTCATCCAATGGTTTCTGGAATGAAAATAGGCAGAAATTAGGGTTTATCCAAAAAACAATAGGGCATTGTTCTCCAATCAATTGAAAAACAATGCCCTAGATATACTTAATTATTATAAAGATGCTAAAGTTGCCTGTATAGCTTCAAAGCTGGGAAGGTCACCGGGTGTAGCGCAAACTTCTGCATATTTTACAGTTCCTTCTGCATCAATTACGAAAGCAGCGCGTTTACTTACTCCCATCATTTCAAATGCAGGGAAGGTTTCGTATAATACACCATATGCTTTAGCTGCTTCCTTATTAAAATCACTTAACAAAGGGAAATTCAGGTTTTGTTCCTTGCTGAATTTGTCAAGGGTAAACAAAGAATCAACCGAAATACCAAATACCTGTGCATTGGTATTATTATATGTGGCAATATTATCTCTTACATTACAAAGCTCTGCTGTACATACACCTGTAAAAGCCAGAGGGAAAAACAATAAAACAACTGGTTTGCCTTTTTGCTCTTCCAGACTAACTTTTTGTTTCTCAGTATTAAAAAGAGAAAATGATGGAGCTTTTTGTCCTACTTGAATACTCATTATGATTGATTTTTAATGTGAATGTATCTGAATCATGTTCAACAAAAATCGGGAAAAAAGGTTTTAGGAAATTTGCATTTCAGGTACGAAATCCGGAACAACCAGCTTACCCAGTGTTTTTGATTTAATTTCTTCTACAGTAACACCCGGGGCTCTTTCATGCAGGAAAAAACCTTCAGGAGTAACAGAAAGTACGGCCAGATCGGTCACAATTTTTTTAACACAGGAAACGCCTGTTAAAGGAAGGCTACATTCAGGTAACAATTTACTCTCCCCCTTTGGATTGGTATGCATCATTGCTACAATAATATTTTTAGCGCTGGCAACCAGATCCATTGCACCACCCATACCCTTCACCATTTTACCGGGAATCTTCCAGTTGGCAATATCTCCGTTTTCACTCACTTCCATAGCACCCAGCACGGTCAGGTCAATTTT
>CALEST010000317.1 GCA_937907555.1 uncultured Sediminibacterium sp. | reverse complement strand
AGTTATGAATTAAGGGGCAAAACACTGGGATTAATCGGATACGGAAATATTGGTTCACAGGTCAGCGTATTGGCAGAAGCACTGGGCATGAAAGTGTTGTTCTATGATACAGAAACCAAATTGCCACTGGGCAATGCAAGTGCTGCTAAAAACATGAAGGAAGTATTGAACCAGGCCGATATTGTTTCCCTGCATGTTCCGGAAACACCGGAAACCAAAATGATGATTAATAAAAACGCCTTAAGACAAATGAAGCCAGGTGCCATATTAATCAACTATGCAAGGGGAGAAGTGGTTGACTTGAAAGCATTGGCCAATGCCATTTCTGAAAAGCATATCAGCGGTGCAGCCATTGATGTTTTTCCATGGGAACCCGAAAAAAACGGAGATCATTTTGAAAGCCCGGTTCAGGGATTACCCAACGTGATTCTTACTCCACATATTGGCGGCTCAACGGAAGAAGCGCAACAGAATATTGGAGAAGACGTAAGCATTAAATTGTTTCAATACCTGGAAAGAGGAATTACCAATGGTTCTCATACTGTACCTGCCATTGGATTACCGCCAATAGAAGGAACGCATCGCATACTGCATATCCACCACAACGTACCCGGGGTATTGAGTGCCATCAACACCGCTTTGTCTAATAATAAAATCAATATCGTGGGTCAGTACCTGAAAACCAATGAATCCATTGGTTATGTGGTGCTGGACATTGATAAAAAATTATCGAAGAAAGCAGTGGAGTTGCTGAAATTAGTGAAGCATACCATTAAGGTTAGGATGCTTTACTAATTAATTCACTGAAACTGTTCCAATGATTGTTTGATATGATTAAGTCTATTGTCCGTTGATGATAGACTTAATTTTTTTAATCTCGTCTGCATCCACAAAATCAATATCAAAATCTTCGGGCATTAAGGGATTTCGATATTGGGTTGAGCTGGGCACCCTGATTCTGGCAGAAGTATGTACTTCAGAAACGCCTGCTGTATCAATAATGCTTTTTACATTGCTACTGTTCAAACCACTGCCGGGCATGATGATGATGCGGTCATTGGCTTGTTCTACTAAGCTCTTTACAAGCGCAAGTCCATCGGTCACTTTGGGATGCTGACCACTGGTTAAAATCCTTGTACATCCGCACTGGATAATGGTTTCGAGGGCTTCTAAGGGATTCAAGCAACGATCGAATGCACGGTGGAAAGTAACATCAAGGGGATAGGCTGCTTCCACCAATCGGGCCGTATTTTCTTTATCAATAGAGCCATCCTGGTTCAGTAAACCAAATACAACTCCCTCAAATCCCAGTTCCTTACATAGCAGAATATCTTTTCGGATAATTTCGATTTCATCTGCAGTATGAAAATAATCGCCGCCTCGCGGACGAATCATCGGGAAAACAGGAATCGATATTTTTTCTCTTACCGTTTTTAAATATCCATACGAAGGCGTAGTTCCGCCATTTGCATAATTCTCACACAATTCAATTCGGTCAGCACCCGCATGCTCTGCAGCAACTGCAGTGGCGGTATTGAACACACAGATTTCTAATAACATGATATGAATAGTAAAAATTAAATGAACTAATAAAACTGTTTAAATCAAAAACTTACTGTCTACTAAAATATTTTTATCGTCTGCATAGCAAACGGCAAAATTGAATCCTTTTTGCAATGCATATCCACCGTAAATGCCTTCTTTGTTAATCGCAATCATACAGGCCTGAATTTCTTTGGCTTTGGATCCTTTTACTTTTAATAATCTTTCGATGGCTTTTTTGCAGGCCATTTCCGGCGACAATCCCTGGCGCATGAACTCCATTACCGTATGTGCACCACCAATCCGGATAATATCTTCTCCCTGACCAGTAGCTACAACTGCACCCACTTCGTTGTCTACAAATAATCCGGCACCAATAATGGGGGAATCGCCAACGCGTCCTCTCATTTTAAACCCCATTCCACTGGTGGTACAGCTACCACTTAAATTGCCATTGGCATCCAAGGCAATCATTCCAATGGTATCGTGGTTCCAGGAACCGTCCGACAAGCGGGCAGGAGCAGAAATGATTGAATTTGATTGATTTATAGCGGCTAATTCATCTTGATTATTAGGTCTGTTTTCCTTATTCTCGCGGTTGATAGCAGGCTTGTATTCGCTTTTTTGCAGCCATTTTTTGTATTCGCGTTCAGCGCCCTCGGATAAACCTTCTTTCTCCAAAGTAAAGCCCTGAGAAAGGGCAAATTGCTGGGCACCTTGGCCCACCAGCATTACATGCGGCGTGTTTTCCATGACTTTGCGGGCTACAGAAATCGGGTGCTTGATTCTTTCCAGACAGGCCACACTGCCGCAATTGGCATTCTCATCCATAATGGAAGCATCCAGGGTTACAAATCCGTCTCTGTCCGGATTGGCGCCTAAACCCACACAACAATTCATTTCATTCTCGGTAACCATAACGCCTTGCTCAACGGCATCCAAGGCACGACCTTTATTTTTTAAAACATTCCAGGCAGCTTTATTGGCCCGGATACCAGCATCCCAGGTAGATAAAACAATCGGTTTTTTGCCAGCATATTTGGGTGCAAAACCGGCCAGGGAAAAACTACCTAAACCAAGGCTACCAACTTGTAAAAACTTTCTTCTGGAAAACATGAATCGTTGATTTATGATTGAATATTTTTAAAAATAAGCATTGTTTCAATCCGCAGAAGCAAATGGGTATAATTTCAAGCAGAACCCATAATAATCCACCTAAGCCACTGATAATCAGCTAAAATTAAAAATAACTTATTTCTCATAATTAACATTATGTTAAATCGCACACAAGGGAGAAAGAAGTATAAAGGCTTCAATCAGAAATCATCATCATCAATATAATTATCCATAAGATCAATCGTATTGCTTGCAATTGCCCACTTACCCTCTCGCTTTACCAATAACAAATTATAGACTGGGCCAAAAATTTCTCTTTTGCGGTTAATGTTTTTGAATGAGATAAAACATAAACTGAAATTTCTCAAGAAAACCGGTTTGGAAATTTCAATTGATTTCGGATGCTTGGTAACCACGTTTATATTTCCCTGAAATGAAAAACCAAGTTCCTCTTTAGCGTTATCCAACTGTGTTTTATCAAATATAAATTTCAATTCTGGCTGGGTAAATTGAATCAGATTTGGTGGTTGTAAATCCTTCGGTCTAAATTCGGGATTCAGGAGATTCGCTTTTAACTGTACAAATAGGCCATGATTAGAGAGAAAATTCCTTATAAAAATGGTATCAGATTGACCATTATAAGGAAAATATCTTTGATTCGTGAAAATGCTATCCTGAAAAAATTGAAACACTTTCGTTTTCTCTTCAAGATACCTTGAATCCTGGGCCTGAGTAAATCCTATGAAAAAAATAAGTTGTATTAATAGTATAGAAAGTATCTTGAATTTCATGCGGGGCAACTTACCTATATGACGCTAAGAGCGTCAATTTCCACAAAATGGAACCTACTCCGCCACCAATCTTACAATCCTGCCCGGTCCTTCTATGGAAACATAAATAGAACCATCCGGGGCCTGGCGAACGTGACGAATGCGGCCAACTTTATCGAGTAGTTTGTGTTCTTTAACCACTTTGTTGTCCTTGATTTCAAGGCGGGCTAAATATTGTAAGGCCAGTCCACCGACCAATAAATTGCCGGTCCAGCTTTTGAATTTCTTATCGGTAATGAATGCCATACCACAGGCACCAATAGATGGTACCCAGTTGTGAACAGGATCTGTAACCCCTGCCATAGTTGGACTTGCCGAAACGGGTTTGTCGTCGTAATTAACGCCGTAGGAAACCAACGGCCATCCATAATTGTTTCCTGCTTTAATAATATTGACTTCGTCTCCTCCTTTGGGTCCATGTTCTGCTTCCCAGATTTCTTTGGTAAAGGGATTATACACCAGGCCCTGTGGATTGCGGTGTCCGTAGCTGTAAACGGTTGTGGGTGCTGTGTTTCCGGGCAATACCGGATTTCCGGCCGGAATGCCTCCGTCCTGTGTAATGCGATGGACTTTTCCCCAGGTACTATTAATATCCTGGGCATTTTTATTGGGTGAATTGGCTCCGCCATAACTGGTGGCACCTCCTTCCCCAACGCTTACATATAAATTTCCGGCTTCATCAAAATCAATACGACTACCATAATGTCCGGTCATGGTATTGGCCGAATTGGAACTCAATAAAATCTTCGGTTCCGTAATCTGATCGTTTACCAGTTTAAAACGCATCAGATGAAAACTACCTCCTCCTCCGGGATGGTTCCCCGCATAGCTAATGAATATCCATCCATTGCTATTGTATTGAGGCGAAACCCGAACATCGAGCAAGCCTCCCTGGCCACTGGTATTGATTACGGGCAGTCCGGATATCTCAGTGATTTTATCTCCGCTTTTTCTGTGAAGCTTGCCTTTTTTCTCTGTAAAAAGCAAATCGCCATTCGGCAAAATATCCATACCCCAGATCACTTCGTAACCACTGATCAATGGCACTGTTTTCACAGTGGGTTCCGCCGTCATTTGCGAAGTATCTTCTACTGTTCCTTCTTTTTTACTGGAAGTACAAGAGAAGATACCTGCAAATGCAAGGGTTATAAACAGGGTACGGATTGGCATGATAAAAATTGCTTAAGCTTATTTGAAAGTTCCGTGTAAAGCATCAAACTCTTTGTACTTAGCTTCGTACTGATCAAATAGCTTGGCATCCTTACCTCTTACGCGTCCCATTTTGTAATAATAAATATTGGCAATAAAGTCAACAGATTTATTTACTACACTCTTTTCGGTATTAGAACGGGTTGCTTTATCTTTTAATATGGTATAAGACTTGGTTAACCATTCTGCAGCTATATCAGTCAATTCCATTGATTTCTTTTCTATCGCTGCATTTTCATTTTTAACTGCATCTGTCTTTGTCTTAAACTCTGCATCAGCAGCGGCCTTTTTCTTAGGATCTTTTACTACAGGTTTGTTGGCATTCAACTCCTGCAATTTCTTGATATTCGCTGCAAACTTCTCGTCTTCCATGTTGAAGTAGTTGTAGTAAGTTACCCCTACGTTGAAAGCAGCGATGGCATTGTTGTTGTTCTTCTCGTATGCTTTTTTGAAAGCTTCAATTGCTTTACGAGTATATTTATCAACGCTTGCGCTATCCAATGCATCGTCGTTTTTTGCAGTGATGAACACATCTCCGAACTGTAAATATTTGTTTTCAGTTAATTGACCGGCTGCATCCATCTGATCGTATAATGCAGTTTTACCAGCTAAATCGTAGTTCTGATCAATGTATTCGATTTCGAAATCTTCCCAGTTTTCTTTAGGATATACTTCCTTACCTAAAGCCATGTATTTTTCAAAAGAATCCTTGTTCTTCTGCTTGGTATAATAATCTACCATGTACTTGTAAATGTCTGCAAAGCCCTCTCCCGTTACTTTGCTTTCTGCTAATCTTGCATAATACTTAGCAGCATCATCTGCTTTCTGCGCATTCTGGAAAGAATAAGCACAGTACAAAATTGAAGTGGTATCAAAAGGTTGTTGAGAACTTGCCCACTTATTCTGGAAAATATAATCGCTATAGATTACTGCTTTCTCAAACTCCTTGGAAGCTTCATTGTATTTCTTATCCTTGAAGCTATTGATACCTAAGTTGAAGGAAGTTGAATACATATCAAAGTATCCATCAGGTCCTTTTTCTTTTGCTTTAGCCAATGTGGGTTCCAATTCAGCAAACTTCTGGAATGCAGCGTGTGCTTCTTCCACTGCATTTGGATACTTGGCACGGGTAGCTTCATTCTGATAGAATGCTGCATAAATACGGGACTTCCAGTAAAAACCTTCCGCTTTATCCTGGTTTTTAGGATTGGCCAATGCTTTGTCCAATTCTGTTTTGGCTTCTTCAAACTTCTTCAATAAAACATTGGTTTCAACTTTCTTGAAATCCTGAGCTGTAGCAACTGTTATCATGGCTACGCTTAACAACAAGGAGAAAAAATACTTCATATGGTTGTTTTTAGTCGTGTACTTAATTTAAAGGTTCTTCATCATTATTACTGTTCAATCCGGCATCTTCATTGGCATCATTGTTATCTGATGATGCTTCGCTGTTATTAACGGAATCAGTTACCATCACTTCTTCTTCCTGCTCTTCAATCTGAGAAATGGCTGCAATTTCATCCCCTTCGTCAAGGCGAATCAGCTTCACACCCTGTGTGGCCCGACCTGCTTCCCTGATATCTGCAATACCTGTACGGATGGTTATTCCCGACTTACAGGTGATAATTAAATCTTCCACTTCTTTCACATACAGAATTCCTACCAGGCTACCGGTTTTTTCGGTAACATTAATGGTCTTCACTCCCTTCCCACCCCGATTGGTAATACGGTAATCTTCTATTGCGGTACGTTTACCGAATCCTTTTTCACTTACCACCAATATGGTTCTCTCTGCATCGTCCTTATTTACACAAATCATGCCAACCACTTCATCTTTGGCATCGTCTACTTCAATACCTGCCACACCAATGGCGCCTCTTCCGGTTGCTCTTACTTTTTCTTCAGGGAATCGAATGGCACGTCCGCTTTTTACCGCCATCATTATTTCGCTGGAACCGTTGGTAAGTCTGGCTTCCAATAATTCATCGCCTTCCACAATAGTGATGGCATTCACTCCATTGGCCCTTGGTCTGCTGAAATCTTCCAAAGAAGTTTTCTTTATGATACCTTGTTTGGTGCACAATACGATGTAATGATTTTGTACAAAATCGGTATCAGAAATATCTTTCACATTAATGATGGCTTTCACCTTATCATCACCTGGTAATTGAATCAGATTCTGAATGGCTCTGCCCTTGCTTTGCTTCTCTCCTTCCGGAATTTCATATACACGCATCCAGTAACATCTTCCCTTTTCAGTGAAGAATAAAATGGTATCGTGCGTAGATGCTACAAACAAATGTTCAACAAAATCTTCTTCGCGGGTTTTGGACCCAACAGCTCCTCTTCCCCCTCTTTTCTGCTGACGATATTCGGTTGCAGAAGTACGTTTGATATAACCCAAATGAGAAATGGTAATCACCACATCTTCATTTTCAATCAGGTCTTCAATGCGCATTTCATCTGCTAAATACTGAATCTCACTCTTACGCTCGTCTCCGAACTTTTCTTTTACTTCGAGCAATTCTTTTTTAATCAGCGCATAACGCAGATCTTCATTCGCAAGTAAAGCTTTCAACTCTTTAATCAAGGCAATCAACCCATTGAATTCTTCAATGATTTTGTCGCGCTCCATTCCGGTTAAACGCTGCAAACGCAGTTCCAGTATGGCTTTTGCCTGAATTTCAGACAAGCCTTCCACCTGATTGTATAACTCATTGGTTAAGTCGGAGAACATGGCTGAATTCAAGTACCAGCGTTCTTCACGGCTCTTGGCCATCAAAGCTTCCTTGGCTTCATCCGGCGTACGGCTGGCACGGATCAAACGAATCACTTCGTCTAAATGATCCAATGCTTTCAAATATCCTTCTAATACATGGGCTCTTTCCTCGGCTTTTCTTAAATCGTATTTCGCACGACGAATCACCACTTCCATTCTGAATTCAATGAATGCTTTAATAAGATCGCGAAGATTCATGATGCCCGGACGGCCATTGCTAAGGGCTACGTTATTGATACCATAGCTAGTTTGTAATTCCGTGTATTTATACAACTGATTAATTACCACCTGGGCTACTGCATCCTTCTTTAATTCCACTACAATGCGGGTACCATCTTTATTACTCTGGTTACCTACATCGGAAATGCCTTCCACCACTTTGTTGATGGCCAGCTGACCAATACGGTCTGTTAAAGTATCACGGCTTACCTGATACGGTACTTCAGTAATCACAATCATTTCACGGCCATTGGGCTTGGTTTCCACGTTGCATTTACCGCGTACCACCACACGCCCCCTACCCGTCATAAGTGCCTGTCTAACTCCCTCCATACCATAAATAACCCCACCGGTAGGGAAATCAGGAGCTTTCACGTAATTCATCAACTCTTCTATCGTGATATCTCTGTTGTCCACATAGGCCACACAGCCATCCACTACTTCGCTCAGGTTATGAGGCATCATATTGGTGGCCATACCTACGGCAATACCGGAGGACCCGTTTACCAGCAATTGTGGAATACGGGTAGGCAATACGGTTGGCTCTTCCAGAGAATCGTCAAAATTCAGCTGAAAGTCTACGGTTTCTTTTTCTATATCGTCCAGCATGGCTTCAGCAATTCGCTGTAGTCTTGCTTCGGTATAACGCATGGCAGCCGGCGGATCTCCATCCTGGTTACCAAAGTTACCCTGACGGTCTACCAGTGTGTATCGCATGGTCCAGTCCTGCGCCATACGTACCAGTGTATCATAAATGGCTCTGTCTCCGTGGGGATGGTATTTACCCATTACTTCCCCAACAATACGGGCAGATTTCTTAAAAGGCTTATTGCTATTATTGCCCAATTCATTCATGGCATACAAAACCCTGCGATGTACAGGTTTGAATCCATCTCTTACATCAGGCAATGCTCTTCCAACGATTACAGACATCGAATAATCGATGTAAGCCGTCTTCATTTGTTCTTCAATATTGACCTGAATAATGCGGTCGTTATCGTTGGTTTGTTCCGGTAATAAATTTTCTTCCATTGGTACTTTCGGGTTCTTCTTTTTAATCCTTTTCAGCGCAAAAAATGCTTGGCCGAACGGAGGTCTGCGAAGATAGTTTTTTTAGGCCTTAAAATGGCTTTAAAAAGCTGTTTTTTTAAGGGTTTTATCCACACATTACACCCCATGTAAATGATTGATTTTCACGCATCGGCGCCAATTGTTCTATCTTTATTTTTTTTAATCTCTTTTGCATGCATATTGTTGTATTCGGAGCAGGAAAATCTGCCACGGTTTTAATTGCCTATTTAGGAAGAATCTGTAATGAAAAAAACTGGATTGCTACCATTGCAGACAAGGATTTACAGAGCCTGGAACAAAAGATTGCGGGTTTTCCTTCACTGAAGGCCAATGCCCTTAATATTGAAAATGAAACGGAAAGGCAGGGGTTGATTAAAACCGCCGATATAGTGATTTCGCTATTACCGCCCGGACTCCACTTTTGGGTAGCACAGGATTGTGTGGCTCTGAGAAAGAACTTACTAACCGCCTCCTATCTGGATGCACAGATTAAAAGCCTGGAGCCTGCCATTAAAGAAGCTGGTCTGTTATTTATTGGCGAAATGGGTCTGGATCCCGGCATTGACCATATGAGTGCCATGCAGATCATTGAAGAGATCAAAGAAAAGGGAGGCAGTATTCATTCTTTTAAATCGCATTGCGGAGGTTTAATTGCACCCGAATCGGACAACAATCCCTGGCATTATAAAATCAGCTGGAACCCCAGGAATATTGTAACTGCGGGTAAAGCGGGTGCTGTGTACAAAGCAGATGGCAACAATGTTGAAATTCCTTACGAACAAATTTTTGTGGATTGTGAGCAACTCGTAATTCCTGAAGTGGGATCACTGGCTTATTATCCCAACAGAGACTCTTTATCGTATATTCCCCTGTATCAGCTGGAAAAAGCCAATACTTTTATCAGAACTACTTTGCGTTATGCTTCCTTCTGCAAGGGCTGGGAAAAAATGGTAGCAGCACAACTAACCAGCGACGAAGCAATCATTAATACCAATGAACTTAGTTATGCCGAATTCTTCAACAGTCATTTGAATAAACACCAGGTAAGTCTGGATACGGCTGAATTACAAGAGCAGTTTGATTTTCTGGGATTGAACAATCCGGCAATGATTAATAAAGGCCAGCTTGCTTGCTCACAACTTATTCAGGAGATATTAGAAGAAAAATGGAAACTTACACAAGGGGATAAAGATCTGATTGTGATGCTGCATGAATTTGAATACACACTCCACCAACAAAGATTTGCATTGAGCAGTTCTTTGGTAGTAAAAGGTGACGATGAACGGAAAACGGCGATGGCAAAGACCGTTGGTTTGCCATTGGGGATTGCAGCTGTTTTAATTTTAGAGAACAAAATTCAAATAAAGGGGTTACATATACCTATCGTAAAAGAAATTTACGAACCTGTATTGGCCGAACTGGCTAAGGAAGGAATTGCATTCAAGGATACAAAAAAAGAATTGGCATGAGTTTTTGGTTGATTAAGTCTGAACCCTTCAAATACAGCTGGGATCAGTTTGTAAAAGACAAGCAGACCTTTTGGGATGGCGTAAGAAATTACCAGGCAAGAAACAATTTAAGGGCTATGAAAAAAGGAGACCTTGCCCTGTGGTACCATAGCAATGAGGGTTTAGAAATTGTAGGTATTGCCAAAGTAGTAACCGAAGCTTATCAGGATCCTACCACAGAAGAAACTGCCTGGGTAGTAGTGGATTTTAAACCAGTGAAAAAATTAAAGAAGCCCGTGAGTCTGGCCACCGTAAAAGCCGATAAACGTCTGGCGAATATGGCATTGGTGAAAGCGCAGCGATTGTCTGTTCAGCCCGTAACAGAGGCAGAATGGGAAATTATTATGGAACTTTCAGAGACCAATTAATGGTTGCCTGTAAATAGACTAGTGTAATTAAGAAAAATCTATTTGAAAAAGATATAGGCGATGCCAATGGCTGCCATTACCCCAATTAAATCGGCCAGCATACCAGCCCAAATGGCGTAGCGCACTTTCTTGATACCCACACTTCCAAAGTATAAGGCAATAATATAGAAAGTAGTGTCTGCACTTCCCTGAAAGGTACTGGCCAATTGTCCAATAAAACTATCAGGGCCATGGGTTTTAAATATATCCAGCATCAATCCCCTGGCCCCTCCTCCACTGAATGGACGCATAATGGCTACCGGCAATGCGGGAACAAAATCACCGCTGGTACCCACCGCCGTAAAGCACCAGGTAATGCCACTAATGATGGCTTCCAGAGCACCACTCTCTCTGAATACCCGAATGCCCACCAGCATCCCAACCAGATAAGGGATTACTTTTAAAATAACATCCCAACCTTGTTTGGCGCCTTCAATAAAAGCATCAAATACATTTACTTTTTTCAGGTGACCGCCTATGATGAAAGTGCAGATGATAAGGAATAAAATGGTATTCCCTAAAACATTACTAAACGTTTCCTTAGTGAGCAATGTAGGAACCGGAATATCTTTTTGCGAAGGCAATTGCTGAATGAACCAGGCAAATAAAAAGATGGCAGTAATAATGGTGCCCAGCCAGGCAATCAATACCCTGTCAAATTTCAATCGCTGATAAATCCCGGTAATAATGATACTGGCTACTGTGGCAACAGCGGTAGCCAGCATGAGCGGAACAAATACACTGGTGGGATTGGTACTCCCCGCTCCTGCCCTGTATGCAATGATGGAAAGCGGTATCAGTGTTAATCCACTTGTGTGCAAAACCAGAAACATAATTTGAGCGTTACTCGCTGTTTCTTTTTCCGGATTCAAAGTTTGCAGGCTCTCCATGGCTTTTAATCCAAAGGGTGTTGCCGCATTGTCCAGACCCAGCATATTGGCACTGAAATTCATCACCATCTGCCCCATGGCCGGATGCTTATCAGGCACACCAGGGAACAAACGCTTCATAAATGGATTCAGAATTCTGGCAAGAAAATTAATGGCGCCTGCTTTCTCACCAATATTCATCAACCCCATAAAAAATACCATCACACCGGTTAATGGCAGGGCAATATCCATAACACTGGACTTACTGGCATCAAATATGCCTTCTACCAGTTTTTTAAAAATATCGTAATCCTGAAATACAATCAGCTTAATCAGTGCAATCACTAGCCCGATTACAAAAAAAAGTATCCAAACATAATTCAGTGCCATGGGTCTAAGATAGTAAAACTTGCTATTGTAAGACCAGCCCTATGAAATCCTTTCCTTACCTTTGCGCCTCAAAATTTGTATAATGGCTTTACAAGCAGGTATCGTAGGTCTTCCAAACGTGGGTAAATCAACCCTTTTTAATGCAGTGAGTATTAGTGCAAAAGCACAGGCAAGCAACTATCGCTTTTGTACCATTGAACCCAATGTAGGTTTGGTGGATGTACCCGATGAACGCCTGACCAAACTGGCTGAACTGGTAATCCCCAACAGAGTAGTACCTACCCAGATGGAAATTGTAGACATTGCGGGTTTGGTAAAAGGTGCCAGCAAGGGTGAAGGTCTGGGCAATAAGTTCCTGGGCAATATCCGTGAAGTGGATGCCATTATTCATGTGATTCGTTGTTTTGAAGACGAAAACGTACTTCGTGAAGAAGGCGTTATTAATCCCGTTGGCGACAAAGAAATTATTGAGACCGAATTACAGTTGAAGGATCTGGAGAGTGTAGAGAAGAAAATGCAACGAGTAGAAAAAATGGCTCGCGTAGGTTCTGATACCAAAGCCAAGGCTGAATTTGAAATATTACAGCGTTGTCAGAATCATCTGATGGCAGGGAAAAGCATCCATACATTGGGATTGAGCAAGGAAGAAAAATCTGCAGTAGCAGATTTATTCCTTTTAACCGACAAACCGGTATTGTATGTGGCGAATGTAGACGAAGCATCCATGCATACCGGCAATCAATATTCGGAGCAATTGAAAAAAGCAGTTGAGTCCGAAGGTGCACAGGTTATCATCATGTGCAACAATATTGAAGCACAGATTGCTGAACTGGAAAATCCGGACGACAAACAAATGTTCATGGAAGAATACCAGATGAAAGAACCTGCCCTGAACCGTTTAATTCAGTCTGCCTATAAACTATTGAACCTTGATACTTACTTCACTGCGGGTGTGCAGGAAGTTCGTGCCTGGACTATTCACAAAGGCTGGAAAGCACCACAGGCTGCCAGTGTAATCCACACCGATTTTGAAAAAGGATTCATTAAGGCGGAAGTAATTGCATATGAAGATTTTGTTAAATACGGAAGCGAATCTGCCTGCAGAGACAATGGCCGTTTAAGAATTGAAGGGAAAGAGTATATTGTGAAGGACGGTGATATCATGCACTTCCGTTTCAACGTTTAATATGCTTTCATTCTGGGAAAAAGACAGTTATTATGCCCACACCGATGTTATCATCATTGGTGCAGGACTAATGGGTCTTTGGTCGGCCTTGGAATTAAAAAAACAAAGGCCTTCCCTCTCTGTTACTATACTGGAAAGAAACCCGACTCCTTTAGGGGCATCCACCCGTAATGCCGGATTTGCCTGCTTTGGCAGCCTAACTGAGCTATTGAGCGATGAAGCAAAGATGGGAACGCATGCCATGCTGGAAATTCTGGAAGCCAGGTACAAAGGCATACAGAAAATCAAGTCCTATTTTTCTGAAGCAACTATTCAATACGATCCATGTGGAGGATATGAAGCCATTCCCGGTTCACATGCAACGGCTGCGAATCTGGATGATCATATTCAATACTTGAATCAGCTACTCTCCCCTATAACGAAACTTGATCAGACTTTTACCAATCAGACGGCTCAGATGCAGGAGATTGGTCTGAAAAATTTTGATTGCTTAGTAGGAAATGTTTTGGAAGCTGGTATTCATAGCGGCAAACTGGTGAATGCTTTATCTAGACTGGTGATGGAACAGGGTGTAAATATCCTGTATGGATTGGAAGTGAAAGAATGGCATAGTAATAGGAACGGCGTGCAAGTTCAAACACAAGACGAATTAACGCTTAGTGCAGACCAGCTAATAAGCTGCATAAATGGTTTCACCAGGGAATTGATGCCATCACTACATATTGTTCCCGCAAGAGGACAAATTATTGTTACCAACGCATTTGAACACTTACCCATGAAGGGAACTTTTCATTATGATGAAGGTTTCTATTACTGGCGTAATCTGGGCAACAGGATATTGATTGGAGGCGCCCGTAATCTGGATTTTGAAGGGGAAGAAACCACCGATTTGTCGGGGACTGAAAATATCAGAGCCCATTTGCTGCAATTCCTTCGTGAACATACTGTGACGAATGAACATATAGAGATTGATCAATATTGGAGTGGCATTATGGGATTCACGCCAACCAAAGAGCCACTGATTGAACAGGTAGCACCCAATATATTCGCTGCCATTGCCTGCAACGGAATGGGGGTTGCGCTTACTCCTGTTTTTGCTGAAAAATTAGCAACCAGGGTTACGGCGAATGTTTAACTTTAATAAAAATTATAGATGAGAGTTGGATTTTTACTGATATGGATCGTATTGGGGTCTATCTCCTGCCAAAGCGGAGCAGAATCTGAAACGCAGGGCGGAGAAAATATAAATATAGTTCAGGAACCTGCGAACATATCTTACCAGATACTTAAAATATATCCTCACGATACTTCTTCTTTTACCCAAGGTCTTGAGTGGCATAAGGACCAACTATGGGAAGGTACTGGTTGGTACATGGAAAGTAAATTATTGCAAACCGATTATACAAACGGCAAAGCAGTTAAGAAAGCAAAATTGCCCGACAATGAATTTGGGGAAGGCATCACCATATTTAAAGATAAAATTTTTCAGTTAACCTGGCAGGAACACAAAGTGTATCAGTACAATGCCAAGACCTTACAAGTAGAAAAAACTTTTGACTGGCCTTATGAAGGTTGGGGACTTACGCACAATGACACAGCATTGATTGTTTCAACGGGTGGCAGTAATATCTATTGGGTTGATCCTACGAATTTTAAAATTGTCAAAACACTTGGTATTACCGATAACAACGGATATGTAGACAGCATCAATGAATTGGAATGGGTGGATGGGTTTTTATATGCCAACAAATACCTTACCGATTATATACTTAAAATTGATCCTGCAACTGGTCAGGTAGTAGGTAGAATGAATCTGGCTGGAATATTACAACAAACCAATCAACCTGTATCAGCTAATACGGATGTATTGAATGGAATTGCCTACAGGCCTTCCACGAAAACTTTTTTTGTTACAGGGAAAAGATGGCCTGCGATGTATGAAATAAAACTGAATTAATTTTTTTCCATCACATAAATAACGGAACTGCATTTAGCAGGATTTCCAAGGGCAGCCCAATTCGATTTAAGTCCTTGTAAAAAGGCAGATAGATAATTAATCTTACCGGTTTTGTACTGTTCGCTTAACATGGCTACATAAAATGCATCAAACCACATGGGTTGCATTTTCAGCATGCTGAAACCATTTTGCCTGGCCAGTTGCTGCATGGATGCAGGAGAAAAATGGTACAAATGACGCGGCACATCATAAGCCGCCCAGTCTTGTTGATAATGACTGGCATCAGCAGAAGTATAATTGGGAACTGCAATCACCAGCTTCCCTCCTTTAGGTAAACAATTGTGAAAAGCGCTCCAGTAACCCGCTAAATCATGCACATGTTCCAGAACATGCCATAAGGTTATTACATCAAAACTATTCTCAGTAAACTGATAGAGTTCGTCTGGAAGAGACAATGACAACCCAAAGGTTTCAGCAGCCGTTTTTCTGGCACTCTCATCCGGCTCTAATGCCGTAACCGTCCATCCAGCAGTTTTCATAGTGGCTGCAAAAGCACCAACCCCTGCCCCAATATCCAATAGTCTGCCCTTTTGTAAACCGGTGAATCTTTTTATTTGTCTGGCTTTTAAGCCCAGTGTATAATTTCTTACCAGATGGTACAATTGATTGATGAGTCCTTTCTTAGTATTTGAATGAGAGATATAATTGGCAGACTGATAAAAAGTACCAATCTCAAGTATGGCTGGAATATCCTGCGTAAACCGCAAGGAACAATCATTGCAATGCCAGATATCAAAGTCCATTTGACTAACCGTATGGTCTTTCGTAGATAAGGCAAAATATATATTACCGGAATTACAGGCAGGGCAATGAAAGGAATGAACAGGTGTAAACATAGCTCTTAGTAGCATTAAACATAATAAAACAACAAAGCACCCAGACCTATCATTAATAGTATGACTGCATAAACCCACCAGTTATCGCTGGATTGAATCTGTGTATCCTGACCCAGCAATTCTCTGATATCTTCCTCTTCCTGTTCAGTTAAATTTCTATCTGCATCATGGTTAATTTTAACCACTTCTTTTTTTGCTATCTCTATTGACTCATTCACTTTTACCTGAGGTAAAATGTCCAGCAGATTCTTTTCCGGGGTAAAAAGAATGTACCCGTTTTCTTCTTTTCGCATCATTCCTATACCCGGAATAACGGCACCTTGCGGGGTAGTTAAAGAGGTTTTGATCTTATATACATAGTCGTGAAACTGCTTGATGGCAGTCATCTGATCTACCCCCATTTCCTCTGAAATAAAGTCGAATAAGAATTTATCTGAAGGAGGTGTTGGCTCCTGTTTAAACCGGATTGCCGGAGCGGGTGCAAATAAGAAACCATTGGCATTGTCCAGTTTTGCAGAATTCTGCTCAATTACAAAATTACCTATATCTGGTATGCTTAAACGATGATTCAGAACAAGGTATTTATGCAAATATTGATACATTCAACAGCTGTTTATTGAAACGAATATACAACTCCTCCCAAAACATTGAAACCAAAAACGGAATATTGATTCCAGCGCTGATAAACATTATTGAAAATATTGTTCATTTGAATCCACGCATTCAACTTTGGCAATACGCCGAATTCAATACCCAGATTCAAATCTGCAGCCGGCGAGAGGCGTCTGGAAGCCAATGAAAAATTGTCTCTGTAAAGGGATCCATTTCTATAAAATATTTCCGATTTAATCTGCAAATCGCTCAGGGGCTTCCAGATAACTGCACCAGTTAGCTCCAGCGGAATCAGCCCAAAAGCATCTGTAGCTGCACTGATTTTACTGAAATGATTGTATTGTGCTCCGGCAGTGAAAGTAAGTTTTTCCTGTACTGCATAATTCAATTCACCTGCCAGATGAAATATATTCATATTGGTATATAGAATATCAAACGACTTGCCATCACCCAGTTGATTAAGGAACAAAGGCTGATCCGTTAACTGGCGGTAGGCCAATCGGGCATTGTAAGAAAAATGATTCCCTGAATTTCCTTTGAATCCGATGAATTGCTCAATCATCCGGGTATTTTTAATAGCATTGGGTAGCGCAATCCAGGGATTGAATTTTGCCAATGACCGAAAACTATTCTTGCTAAAACTACCCTGGAAACCAGCTTCCAGTTGCAGAGAAGTACCGGAAAGTTTACTTTGCAGAATTAGATTGGGTAACAAATGAAAAGCTGAATTGTCCCAGCTGGGCCTGATTCCTGCTTCCAGATTAAATGCATTGGAACGATACTTAAGGGATGGGGCCAATACAATAAGATTGTTTTTCCATGCATTTACATTGGTCTTGTAATTCGCAAGGTCGGCCTGAAACGCCAATTGCAGGGCAAATTGACTGGTCAATTCTTTTTGAACGGGAGCATTCAGTATCAGATTGTTTTCTCCTGCATTGTCCGCATTGGTAAAACGATTGAACTGTACTACCGGATTAAAATTAATTTTTGAGGCAGTTGGAGCACTGGTTTTTACACCTACTTCAAGTTGTAGTGCATTATAAACCAGCTGTAACTGATCTTTTGGATAAGTAAGTGAACTAGGTAAAAAACCATATCTGTATCTTGTATTGCTGTTGAAACTTGCTCTGGAAGTCCATTCCAGATTCTGTTTCGAGGTAAAATGGTTCAATACATCTAAATTGAACTTACTGTACTGCTGTGCGTATAATTTGCCCTGAGAACGAATATAGCCTGCCTCAATTTGAGTAACAGAATTGCGGATATCTCCAAAACTGAATTTACCCTCTCCCATGAAAGTGCTTAAATTACCCGCACCCAGTTTTACCTGATGGGAATTTTTCCAAACCATTGGTGAATCGCTGGGCAAAGCCAACGGCTTTAAAGGAATGGGTTGGTACAGGAAAAATAAATTGGATGAGGGCACTTTATAGGTTAAAGGCAACCTTGTGGAATCATTAATGCCAGTGGCAGCCGTGAAATTTATTTTTGCTGCGTTTTGCAAGGAAGGCTTAAAAGCAGAAGTAATAATTACGGTTTTGGTTGAACTGCTATCCTGACTATTGGGAACAGAATAGGCAACAGAAAGACTTTCACTTTTGTCGTTCTGAGATTGTGCAGACTTTTGTTTGCCTGCATTTTTTCCGGAGACGACCGCTTTCTTTTTCTTGCTTTTTGCAGCTGATTTTTTAGTGGTTGCCGTTTTCTTGGCTTTCACTGTTTTTTTCTTTCGCTGCGCATTGGCATCGGTAGTAAACCCAATTAGCAGCAAGACAATTAGAAAAATGGAACTTGGTTTCATGACAAATTATTTATGCTTTGCTACTTAATTGTTTTTTGATTTCTCAGTAAGAACGGTATTCAGCTTGGTAGCTGCTTCCGTTTTCAGTTCCGGAATGACCGAGTTCTCCGCAATGCTCTTAAATGTTGCTTCAGCATTAAAGAAATCTTTTTGTGTAAAATAAATATCTCCTGCCAGCAAATAGCTTTTGGTAACCCAATAAGTATAGGACCCGTATTTTTTAATGACTTCAAAGCAGGTCTTCTCCGATTCATCCAGCTTGCCCGTTAAAAACTGAATCTCGGCAATCCTGAATTGCGACTCCGCAGTAATTTCAGACTTACCCAAAGACAGCAGATTCTGGAAACTGGCTAGCGCAGAAGGAAATTTCTTGTCGTTAAAATCGTTTTTTGCAATAACAAAACCCGCCATCAAACGGTCATCGTTGGCAATTCCTTTCTGGAGTAAAAGTTCAGCAGCATTAGGGGCAGCCTGGGCAAACTGTTGTGTCTTGAACTGACAACGCAGCAAGCCTCGCATCGCTTCCAGTTTGTTCTCCTGCTGTAAGGCAATGTTTTTTACTATGGAATAATAACCGGCAGCATTATTATAATCCTGTAAATCGAAATAATAAATCCTTCCTGCCTGTAATGCACTTCTTTCTGCATATTTATTAGGCGCTTCCTGTGCTACGGCTACATAAAAGGCCAATGCTTCCCTGTTTTTTTTCTGCAACAAATTAATTTCCGCTAAAAAGTAGTTGGCTTCCACTGCATACTTTCCTTTGGGAAAATTTTGAATATAGGTTTTGAAACCAGATTCAGCTCCGGCATTGTCCTTCATTTCAAAGCGAATCATGGCAGATTTATAAGTAACGGAATCTGCTTCCATGGTACTTAGTTCCTTACCATTCGCTTCCATGAAGCTGATGTATTCCTGCGGCTTTTGCTGCTCTACAAAAATATTTCGGACATATTCTACAGAAGCTTCTGCTTCAGAACTATTCGGATATTTTGAAATCAGTTGTTTAAATTGTTCCAAAGCTGCTTCATTCCTGTTCAGGTTAAAATAAGCAATGCCTAGTTTTTGATAGGCTTGTGGATACAATGCCCCTGCTCCTGGCTGACTGGTTAACGTAATCAATGGATCAATTGCTTTTTCAAAAGCTTCATCTGCAATATAAGTATTGGCTATTTCCAGTCGCGTTTGACCCGTTAAACTTGAACCAGGATACAATTGCAAGAGGTTCTGTAATAGTTCCAGTTTTAAAGTCTGATTGTTTCCTGCTCCCGCAATAATGGCTTTCTGATAAGTGGCATAATCTGCAGCAGACCAGTTCAATTGAATAATCTGATCGTATAATTGAAGCGCTTGCTTGTTTTCCTTTAACATAAACGAACAATCGGCAGCTCTTACCACTGCATCTCTGTCTATATGATTCTGTGCCGTAAATGGATTTTTATTTACCCATTCAAATTGCTCTTTTGCCAGTTTGTATTGTTCTTTTTTTAAGAAAGCATAGCCCAGATTGTACCGGGCATTCGTTGGATTTACTTCCCCATTTTTCTGCGGCGCCTTTAGGTATTGCTGTAAATAATTGATGGCATCATCCATCTTGCCAGAACGATAACTCAACTCTCCTTTCCAGAATAGTGCATAAGGCAGGAAGGTACTATTATTTGCAGCATTCATTAATCGGTCAAGTAAACCCTCTGCTTCACTGGCGCGCTGGTCATTCATTAATTCAACCGCTCTTCCGTATAACAAGCGGGGCAATAAGGCTGTGGCAGAAGCTGTTTTATTTGGCAACGACTCGTAAAGTTGCAAAGCATCTTTATAATTGCTTGTATTGGCCAGGGTACTCACCAATAATTCCCTGGATTCATTTACATATCCGGAGCCTGGAAACTGATTGATAAATTGCTGGAAACTGCTAACGGCAATATCAAAATAGCCCAGTTCGTACGAAATTTTAGCATAGTGAAACAAAGAAACTTCCTTCTGAAACAAGTTACTATTATTGGCAGCACAGAACTGGAAAGCATTTCTGGCATTCTGCAGATCATTCATTTTTAAATATGCATCAGCCAGTAAATACATGCTGTTTTGCTCCAGGGAATCCTTGGCTCCTCCAATCTGCTTAAACCCCTGAATGGCTTTGTTCCAGTTTTTAGCCTCGTAGTAACAATAAGACAATTCATATAAATCTTCTCTTCTGATTTTTTCAGCTCCGGCCGCATAGGCTTCCAGGTAAGGTAATGCCCTTGAAAATTCACGTTTCTGAAAAAGCAGATGTCCAACCAATTGCTTTAATTGTAGATCGTAATACTGACCATTCTTTTTGATGGCACTTTCCCCATAGGTAAGTGCTTTATCCCTATCACCACTGAAATAATACAATTCGGTTAAATAGAAAGGTATAACATGCTGGTAATCGGGATGCGATTCGGCAATTAACAAACACTCGATGGCCTGACTGTATTCTTTATTGCTGAAAGCCAGGAAACCATAATAATAATTGGCATCTATATAGTTGGGATCCTTTGGCAGTTGTCTGATGGCATTGAACAAGGGTCTGGCTTTCTCAAAATCCTGCTGTACAAAAAATGAATAAGCCTGATGAAACTTCATATTGGCAATTTGCCTGTTGCTAAGGTTGGCAATTCCTACCTGAGCAAAACTAGCAGTAGCGTTAACATAGTCTTTTTTCTGATAATAATATTCTCCCAAATAATAAGCTATCAATTGTTTGTAGCTAGGATGATTGCTGGTCTTCAAATAGTCCTCTGCCAGTTTTTCCATTTCGGTCAAACCCATTTGAAGTCCGCAGGAGATATACAAAAATTGCACTTCTTCTCTCTGTTGCTGCGGCATATTTGTTTCAGCAATGCCTGTTTGGAATACATGTTTTATGTAAGGAAAGGCCAAACTATATTTTTCCTGTTGATACAAAAGTCTGGCCTGCTTTACGGCCGCATCCGGATCATTGAGCACCAATGTTTCCTGTGCATTGGCAATTGAAAAAAAGGCAGTGAAACCTATAATCAGTGAAATAGAAAATGTTTTCATGAAAGGGGGTATATGGTGCAAAGGTTTTTTTATTTATTCGTATTTACCTGTAAAACATTGTTAAAGATAAGTTTAGCAATTATTATGCCTGATTAAACCGTGTATTTGTGGAAAAACAGGATAAGGTTGTAAGTTTGTCAACAAAACAGAAGGATGTACGAACATATTACCACCGTTAGGGTTAGATATGCAGAAACAGATCAGATGAACATTGTTTATTACGGTAATTATGCTCAGTATTTTGAGGTTGGCAGGGCAGAATGTATTAGAGCACTGGGCTTTACTTATAAAAAGATGGAAGAAATGGGTGTAAGAATGCCGGTTGTTGCCATGGAATCCAGATTTTTAAGACCTGCCCGTTACGATGACTTAATCACCATCAAAACCATATTAAGAACGCTTCCGGAAGCACACGAAATCTGTTTTGAACACGAAGTGTTTAACGAGAACAAGAAACTATTAACCACAGGAAAAGTCACCCTCTATTTCATAGACAATGCTACCAACAAGCGAACAGGTATGCCTGCTGATTTAAAAGAGACACTTGCCCCCTATTTTCCCCTCAATAAGACCCATTAGCATGGAAAAAAAGTTTGCAGGCATCATTACCATCGGTGATGAATTGCTGATTGGACAGGTAATTGATACGAATAGCAGCTGGATGGCCCAGCAATTGAATCAGGCTGGAATTTTGGTCAACAGCAGAATGGCAGTTGGGGATAACCGCGAAGCCATCTGGAAAGCGTTGGACAGCATGATTGAAGAAAACGATCTGGTATTAATTACAGGAGGCCTGGGTCCAACGGCCGACGATATTACCAAGCCCCTGCTCTGTGATTATTTTGGCGGCAAAATGGTAATGCACCAGGAAACCCTGGATCATGTAACAAATATATTCGAGCATGTTCTGAAGCGTCCAATGATAGAGCGAAACACGCTACAGGCCATGGTTCCGAATGTTTGCACTGTATTAAAAAATGAAAAGGGAACAGCTCCCGGAATGTTATTTGAAAAAAACAACACAAAGATTATTGCCATGCCCGGTGTGCCCCATGAAATGAAATGGATCATGCTGAATCATGTATTGCCCAATATACCGGAATGGTACAACACTGGATATATTGTACATAAAACACTACTCACTGCCGGCATTGGCGAATCCTTCCTGGCAGAGAAAATAAAAGACATAGAAGAAAGCCTGCCCGAATATATAAAGTTGGCCTACTTGCCCAACTATGGAATGGTCAGACTTCGGTTAAGTGCCTGGGGAAGCGATAAAATTGCTTTAGAAAAAGATTTAGATAACTATTTTAATCAATTGAAAACCAAGGCAAGTCTTTATCTGGTTACTGATCAAGACGAAACCATGGAGCAGGTAGTAGGTCGCTTGTTAACTTCCCGAAATCAAACCCTGGCTACTGCTGAAAGTTGCACGGGAGGCTATATAGCCCATTTACTGAGCAAACACGCAGGATCTTCTGTTTTTTTTAAAGGTTCCATAGTTGCTTATGCCAATATTATCAAGGAAGAATTACTGGATGTGCCGCATGAAACCCTGATAACCGTGGGCGCTGTAAGCAAGGAAACCGTAACTCAAATGGTTCAGGAAGTAAGAGTAAAAATGAACTCTGATTATGCAATAGCAGTAAGCGGTATTATGGGCCCTGGCGGTGCTACCGCAGAAAAGCCGGTGGGTATGGTTTGGATTGCCGTTGCCTCTAAAGCAAGCACCGTTGTAAAAGAATTTCATTTTAGATTTGACCGGGAGAGAAATATTGGCCTTACCGCCATCAATGCCCTGAATCTATTACGACAAATGATTGTGGATAACAGGTGATAAAAGAATGGGAATCAACTATTATCTTTGTTGATTAGTAGTGGATTGTGTATATTAACTATACCTTATTAACCCGCTTAAAAACAGTAGTACAATATGGCAATAGCTGAATTGGTGATGCCCAAATTGGGCGAAAGCATTATGGAAGCGACGATTCTTAAATGGCATAAGAAAGTTGGCGACCATGTTAAATTAGATGAAACCGTATTGGACATTGCTACTGATAAGGTTGATAGCGAAGTTCCCTCTACAGTTGAAGGTGTTATCACGGAAATTTTATACAACGTAAACGACGTAGTTCCAATAGGAACCGTGATTGTGCGTGTTGAAACCGGCGCTGCACAAGCAGCTGCACCGGCAGCACCAGTTGTAGAACCGGCACCAGTGGTTGCCCCTGTAGTTCCTGAACCAGCCCATGTTGTAGTGGCTCCAGCCCCTGCACCACAGCCAGTTGCGGATCCTGTTCCACAACCTGTTGCACCACCACCTCCGGTTGCAGAAGTACCTTATACTCCTTCTGCCCCAATGGTAGAATTATTAAGCAAACCTGCATCCAATCGTTTCTATTCACCCCTGGTATTGAATATTGCCAATAGCGAAGGAATCAGCTTGAGTGAATTAGAGCGAATTCCTGGTACCGGAAGCGATGGACGCGTTTCTAAAAAAGATATTTTACAGTATATCGCAGATAAAAAAGCTGGACGCGTACCTGCATTCCAGGCAGCAGCACCGGTTTACCAACCTGCACCAGCACCTGTTCAACAAATGGCTGCTCCCGCAACTGCACCCGTTCCGGTTGCACCAGTGGCAACGCCTGCACCTGCAGCAGCTCCAATCCCGGCACCGGCACCTGTTGCACCTAGTGTACCAGAAACACCGGCATACCAGGAGCCAATTGTTCCTGTTGTTCCCGCACCTCAGCCGACACCTGCGCCTCAACCCGTTGTAGCAGCTCAACCAGCTCCACAGCCAGTAGTTGCGCAAACCGTAGCACAAGAACCTATCAAACCTGCATCCAGATTCCCTGAACAACAGTCAGCTGTTTATAGCGCACCCGTTCCACCTGCACCACAGGCAGTTTATGCAACTGCTTCTAATAAAGTGAGTGACCCGTCAGGGGTTCAGGTTACCGGAGCAACTGAAATCATAGAGATGGACCGTATGCGCAAATTGATTGCCAAGCATATGGTAGACAGCAAGCATACCAGCCCGCACGTAACCAGTTTTGCTGAAGCCGATGTTACCAATATGGTAATGTGGAGAAACAAAGTGAAGAATGAATTTGAGCAAAGAGAGGGTACCAAGCTTACATTCACTCCAATGTTTGTTGAGTGTATAGCCAATGTTATCAAGCGCTTCCCTTATATCAACTGTTCATTGGACGGAGATAAAATCATTGTGAAGAAAGACATCAATATTGGTATGGCTACTGCCTTACCTACAGGAAACTTAATTGTTCCTGTTATTAAAGGGGCAGATCAAATGAATATTGTAGGGTTGAGCAAGGCCGTTAACGGTTTGGCAGATGCTGCCAGAAATGCGAAGCTTAAGCCAGAAGACACAACGGGAGGAACTTTCACTTTAACCAATGTAGGAACTTTTGGTAGCCTGATGGGTACACCAATCATCAACCAACCTCAAGTTGCTATTCTAGCAGTGGGTGCAATCAAAAAACGCCCCATGGTTATGGAAGGTCCTGAAGGAGATACCATTGCAATCAGGCATATGATGTACCTCTCTCTTAGCTACGATCACCGTATTGTGGACGGTAGCATCGGAGCGAGCTTCCTGACTGAAGTTGCCAAAGAATTTGAAAAATGGGATATCAATAAGAGATGGTTTCATTACCTATAAAATTGAAAAAAGCCCTGATCCTGATCGGGGCTTTTTTATACTACGGAATCAATGTGCAGTCCCAAACTCCAGGTACCGGAACCTGGAACGTACTCACAGGCAGATTTAATATCAATGAACGATGGCATGTTTTCACTGAATTGCAGTTGCGTTCTCAGCAAACCTATTACCACTTTAACTATCATGAAGTAAAAGGGGGTATCGGATACAATTTTCTTCCCAATCTTTCGGGCTTAATTGGTACAGGCAGGTATGTTACTTATCCGGTTAATGAAGAATTTGGGAGACCTATATTGGTGTCTGAGCAACGGGTTTGGCAACAGTTAATTTATAACCAGAAAATCAATGGAATCAGAATTGAGCACCGCCTAAGAGCAGAACAACGCTATACTTCGGCCGGATACAGGAATCGATTCAGGTACAGGATTAACGCAATTATTCCCATCAATAAAAAACAAATTGCAGACAACACATTATTCATGTCAGCTTCCAATGAATTTCATTTTAACAATGAAAATGTGTTTTATGAACAGAATCGCTTTTACTTAGGTGCAGGATATCAATTCAACAAGAGTTGGAGTATGCAAATGGGATGGATTTATCGGGCTGATTATTTTAACAACCATCGGGCCCAATACAAAAACTTCATACAAACCAGCCTTCAATTTACGCTTAATGCAAAAAAAGGAAATGCCCCACGTGTGGTTGGATCGGTGGATTAATTAGCTGCAATGGCTGTTTGAATTTCAATAAAGTTGGGTTAATCAACCGCTACAAAAAAAGAAAAAAGCGTTGTACCGTAATTGCGAACAAAAGAAAAACCTTCAAATTTTTCGTAGGCGTTTCTAGGGGTATGCTCCAATACAAAGAAACCTCCAGGCTTGATCAGCTTTTGTTTTACAATCATTTTAGGCAATTCATCAATGGTTCCCAACGCATATGGAGGACCTGCAAAAATAAAATCAAACTGTTTATTACAGGATTGCAGAAAGGCAAATACATCCATTTTTAACAATTGAAGATTCTCCATTCCCAGCATAGCGGCATTTTTCCCAATAAAAGCATGCATTGCCGGATCCTTCTCTACAATCGTTAACTTTTCCGCACCTCGGGAAGCCAGTTCATAACTGATACAGCCTGTACCTCCAAACAAATCAAGGGTTTCAATTCCCTCAAAACTCATTCTGTTCTGTAAAATATTAAAGAGTCCCTCCTTTGCAATATCGGTAGTGGGTCTGGTATGTGGCATATTGGCCGGAGGATTGATTCTTCTTCCACCCCATTTTCCGGAAATGATTCTCATATAGCGAGTTTAAAAAACGGAGCGAAATAATGGGCCGGATACTCTTTCTGAACTTCAAGCATCACACCGCTGGATGGAATAGTATCAATTTCAATATTTGTATACACTTTCTTCAATTGCTGATACAATTCGGTATGCAAATCTATCATACCGCTTAATTCAAGGATGGCAAAAGAAGTATCAATATTAAATTGTTGTGCAGTTCTTAGAATATAATATAAAGCGTCTTCTGCTATTTTGTAACTGAATGTCTGAATCAGCTGAATTTTACCTTCTTTAAAAATGGCAATGATGAAATGACCATTGTAAAACTGCAGTTTCACAAATTGCTCCTCTCCTTTTCTTCTATCCATCACATCGTTAAGTAAAGAAGTATACACATGTGAAGTCTGGAAAATGATGAACTGTCTAGTTAATAGTTCCGCCAGTGATTTTTTAATCCGGTAAGTATTGATAAAACTGCGGGTAGCTATTAATTTTTCATATTTCACTTCCATTCGGCTGCTTTCGCCATACACCAGATTCAGGTAATCTTCTGCAGAAGTTGCCGTTAAAAACTTTTCAGGAACCAGAATGGATTCAGGAGTGCAAAAAAAGCAGGTAACTTGTTTGTAAGTCCGGTTGAATAGTTTTGAAATGGTTTTGATTTCATAGAAAATATCGTTCCAGTCTTCTGTCTGGTCCTTATCCAGACTAAAGTATTCAAACGCAACGATGGTGCCACTATCCAAAGCTTTAGACATGCATCTCATTTCCTGTTCATCCAATTCAATGATGAGCTGAAAAGCTGAGCCACTTATTGGGTCATTCTGATAAAATCCTGCTTTTTTCCTGGCCATTCAACTTAATTACGCTGCAATAATATATAAAAAAGCGATAAGAGAGAACTAAGAAATTATGCGCATTCAATTTACTAACTTCGCAAGCTGCTATGAGCAATCATTCAAGTTTAAATCTTCAGGTTAATACGGGAAACAAAGCCATTTTAAGGATTGCGTTACCTATTTCTGCATCTATTGTAGTTCCTCAGATCAACTTTATTACCAATAATATTTTCCTGGGCGGATTGGGTCAGAAAGAACTGGGTATTGCCGGTATTACTGGGGTGTATTACCTGATGTTTGCAGTTATTGGTAACGGGTTGAATAACGGGTTGCAGGCTTTGATCTCCAGAAGAGCAGGCGAAAACAGAATAGACGAAATAGGAAGTTTATTCTGGCACGGGGTTCGCATTGCCATGTTCTTTGCGCTGTTTGGAATTCTCACCACCTGGTTTGTGGCACCAATGGTTTTGAAATGGTCATTACATGATGCAGAAGGGATTGATATGGCCATTCGGTTTTTATCTATCCGGATCTGGGGCTTACCCCTCTTGTATATCTATCAGATGCGGAATGCTTTGCTGGTTGGCATTAATCAAAGTAAGTTACTGGTATTGGGAACTGCTGCCGAAGCCATCGTGAATATTGTTTTTGATTATGGCCTTATCTATGGAAAACTGGGAATGCCCGCCCTGGGATTCAATGGGGCAGCCTATGCTTCCATTATTGCAGAAGCTGCCGGATTATTGGCCGTATTCCTTGTGATTCGCTTTAACGGGATG
>CALEST010000316.1 GCA_937907555.1 uncultured Sediminibacterium sp. | reverse complement strand
CAATCCTTCTCCACCTGGCACCACTGGAACACCCGCTTTAATCATGGTTTCCTTAGCGGTAATCTTATCTCCCATTTTACTGATCATATCAGGTGTTGGGCCAATAAATTTTATACCGTGGTCTGCACAAATCTGAGAGAATCTTGCATTCTCTGCCAGAAATCCGTAACCAGGATGAATGGCATCTGCATTGGTAATTTCTGCAGCAGCCATTATATGGGCAATGTTCAAATAGGAATCACTACTCTGCGGCTTTCCAATACAAACCGCTTCATCTGCAAACTTAACGTGAAGGCTATCTCTGTCAGCAGTTGAATATACAGCTACAGTTTTAATGCCCATTTCCCTACAGGTTCTGATTACACGTAAAGCAATCTCACCTCTGTTGGCAATTAGTATTTTTTTAAACATGTAATTTTTTTAAGGTAAAGAATCGATTAAGCCGGTTCAACCAGGAACAATGGCTGATCATACTCTACTGGGCTTGCATCATCCACCAGTACTTTCACAATGGTTCCTTTCACTTCACTTTCAATTTCATTGAATAGTTTCATCGCTTCAATAATACAAACCACTTTACCTGGAGCAATTTCTGCACCTACATCAGCAAGAATTGGTTTGTCCGGAGCAGATCTGCGGTAGAAAGTACCAATCATTGGACTCTTTATGGTAATAAGGTTATCTGCCTTGGGTGCAGGGGCTGCAGCAGGCGCCGCAGGAGCAGCAGCTGGCACCGGTGCAGGGGCAGCAGTGGTATACACTTGATGACTTGGAGCAGCTGCCACGGTAACAGCAGGTTCTTCCTTCTGCTTGATGGTCACTTTACCATCCTTATCCTCAATGCTGATTTCTCCAATATTACTTTTGTTGATGATTTTAATTAACTCGTGGATTTGCTTTAAGTCCATAAATGGCAATTTTAGGGGTAAAAACAGTTATTTTTTACTGAAATCGGGGGCAAAATAGCCTTTTTTTAATAAAAACAGCGGATTTTCTGTTTGTAAACAAAATGACCTGAATCAATTTGTTCAGGTCATTTTTATCCGGCAATCCGGTAATTTATTCTTTTACGCGCTCAACGTAATCTCCGGTTTTGGTATTGATGCGGATTAATTCATCCTGATCAACAAACAAAGGCACCATAACGGTAGCTCCTGTTTCAATGGTTGCAGCTTTTAATGCTCTGGTTGCAGTATCACCCTTTAATCCTGGTTCGCAATAAGTAATTCTTACTACAATTTTTTCAGGTAATTCAGCACCAATAGGTTGTTCGGTTTCTGTGTTGATGAATACAAAAACCTCAGAACCATCCATTAAAAACTGAGGTGCGTCAATCATTTCTTCTGATAACGCAATTTGCTCAAATGTTTCATTGTTCATCAGGTTATAACCTGTTTCGTCCTTGTAAAGGAATTGAAAAGCTTTCTTCTCTACTCTTACCGGGAAGATGTTCTCACCACTGTTCCAGGTTTTTTCGATAGAGCGCTTATTGTCTACTCCTTTCAACTTAGCCCAAACTTTGGCTGCAGCTCTGGCAGTCTTGTTTTCACCAAATTCTACAACAGAGTATAAATTGCCATCCAATTTTAAAATCATGCCACGACTGATGTCGGAAGTTGTTGCCATATAATTTTTTTTAATATAGTGTCTGGATAAGACGGTTGCAAAAGTAGGAAATACGATGGAAACAACAAATTAGCTTGCATTTTAGCCAACTATTGTCCAAATAAATAGGCGTATTTACGCAAAAGCCTGAAACTGATCTGAACATGAATAATGGCAGTAATGCTCACCACAAACATGATAACCGCTACTGTTTTAAACATGCTTACCATGGTTTCCATTGAAATCTGCCCCGCCAGTTCGGGTTGTTGTTCCATTACGTCCGTCAGCATTTGCTGCAATTGTAAATCCCCCAGAAAAAATACTCCTGAAGAATTCAGGAAAAACATACCGGCAATAAATAGCGTACCATAGGCATTTACTTTTATCCAGTCCTTTAGCGATTGACTGCACTGGCGCTGATTGCCAATTCCATTCAATAAAAAACGAAGAGAGGCAAATACATAAATAACCAAACAGGCCATCACAAATGCAATAAACAACATGGCTGGATTGCCGGAAAGCCCCATAAGCAGTACAAAAATATCAATGATGGCAATGAAAAAAGCAACGGGAACCAATATAAAGGAGAGTATTCTGTAAATAGTCAGTTGTTTCATAAATGCTTAAGATAAATAAGCCATAAAGGTAAAGAATTATCTCTAGGGGACTCCCGATTAAGCAGAATGGATAAATACACAAAAAAATTATGCATAATTTTCTTATGTATTTATAAATTATGTATCATTGTATCATGAAAAAATCATCACTATACAAAGGATGCCTGGAACCCATCTTGTTAAGGCTGTTAAAAGACAATGGCCGAATGTATGGATACCAGATGACGCAAATGGTAAAGGAAATCACCAAGGGAGAATTAAACATCACAGAAGGTGCATTGTACCCTTTGCTGCACAAAATGGAAGAACAGGGAATTGTAGAAACCGAAACGGAAATGAACGGCAACCGAATGCGCAAATACTATAGCTTAACCAAAGCTGGTAAAAAACAAACGAATGTTGCCATGGATGAAATGAAAGCATTTATGCAAAGTCTGGAATTCATTGTAAATCCTAAACCCGTAATAGGATGATTACAGAAGCCCAATACGAAAGTCTCTTTGCCTTTTGCAGAAAACATTATATGCAGTACTATGATGTTCAGGTAGAACTGGCAGATCATTTATCAGAAGCCATTGAGGAGAAAATGAAAGAAAATCCCAAACTCAGTTTTGAGCAGGCGCTTGATGAAGTGTATGCTGGCTTTGGCATTAAAGGATTTGCTGATATTGTTGCCACAAGGATGGAAATGGTTAGTAAGAAAAGCAGAAAACAAAAATGGAAATTGTTCTTCTCCTATTTCACTGTTCCAAAAATTGCAATGACGCTGTGTATGTATGCGGCAATGCTCTTAATTGGTAAAGTTTTGACGCAGGAATATCATCGTGGTCTGTTTCTTTTTGCTGTGGGCGCTTGTCTCTTTGTTTTTGAAATAGTATATACACTAAAAATGCATAAACTATTCAAACAACAGAAAAAGGAAATGATACTGACCAGTGAGCGGCTTTCAGGCATCATTCACTCATGTATTTTTATTCAAATTTTCTTTAGCAACAGGTTCTTTGGTTATACAGAACTGGACCAAATGCCTTTCCTTCCTTATGCGATTATTTCACTTATGCTGCTGCTCATTTTTATTTCTCTTCTGGCCCACAGGGATTTTGTAAAAGAGCTGCATAGAAATGCGATAACACTATATCCAAAAGCTTTTGCATAATACTTTAATATGGAAATCAGACAAGAACAATACCAGCAGGTTAATGAATACTGCCGTAAAGAAGTAAAACAGTTCTATGATATAGAGCTAGAGCTTACAGACCATATGGTAAATTATATTGAAGACAGGATAAAAGAACCGAATGAATTCTCGAGCCTTTTCAATGAAATCAAAAAAGAATTTAACCCTATTCTTATTCAAAAGATTATAAAAGAAAAAACAAATTCAATTGAAAACAATATCAAAAATCAACTCAAAACCGCATTACTTGAATATATTAGTTTGCCGAAAATAGCACTTACGTTTCTTTTGGTAGCAGCCGTTATTTGGCTAGACCAAAATCGTTCCATTGAAAAAATTGCAGGCTCATTTATTCACTTGATTAATTTACTGAATATCACGTACAGTTTTGGTAAAGGCAAATTGGCAACTGACAATATTAGGGATAAGAGAAAAAAACTTTTAAGTATGCATATTATTCGGACTTATCATATTCTAATGATTATTCCATCTGTCTTCTATTTAACCATTTCTTTGGGAGTAATTTTTGAGATCACCACCAACTACTATCCCTTCATTTACAAGATAGCTCTCTATATATTACCGATTGTTATTTTACTCAATTTAGCATGGCAACAGGTATATATAAAAACCCAATTAAAAATAAGGCAACAATACCCCAATGCGTTTGCCAATTAATATTGAACATTAAAAAAGCCACTTGAGATGAATCAAGTGGCTTTAGTATTTAGTTATAAATGCCTTTACTTCAAATTCAATTTAATCTGCAATTCATCAAATTGCTTTTCATCAATGCTGCTAGGCGCATCCAGCATCACATCTCTTCCACTATTGTTTTTAGGGAAGGCAATGAAGTCACGGATACTTTCGCTTCCGCCCAAAATAGAACACAAACGATCAAATCCGAATGCAATACCACCGTGCGGAGGCGCACCATATTCAAAAGCACCCAATAAGAATCCAAACTTATGTTGTGCTTCTTCTTCGGTCATACCCAATGCAGCAAACATTTTCTCCTGCAACGGACGCTGATAAATACGGATAGATCCACCACCTATTTCATTTCCGTTCAACACCATATCATAGGCATTGGCTTTAATATTGGAATAAGGATGCTCCAGGTATTTGTCTGCATTTTCAATCACCGGATTGTTATTGATCATGATATCAATCTGATCTGGCTTGGGGGAGGTAAACGGATGGTGTCTGGCAACCCAGCGATTTTCTTCTTCTGCATATTCAAACAAAGGGAAGTCCATCACCCATAATAGCTTGAATTCATTCTCCTTGCGCAAGCCCAAACGCTTACCCATTTCCAAACGCAATTCACTAATGGCTTTACGGGTTCTTTCCTCACGACCAGCCAAAATCAACACCAGATCTCCGGCTTTAGCTCCTGCAGAATCCGCAATGGCTTTTAGCTTGTCTTCAGCATAGAATTTATCAACACTGCTCTTGTAAGTACCATCGGCATTACATTTAATAAATACCATTCCCTGCATGCCAATCTGTGGTCTTTTCACCCACTCAGTTAATTCATCGGTTTGCTTACGGGTATATTCCGAACATCCAGGAACTGCAATGGCTAAAACAGTTTCCGCATTATCAAACACTCCAAAGCCAGCTCCATTAATCAATTCACCTGTTGCAGCAATTTTACCTGCTTTCAAAAATGCACTCTTTAAATTAGAGAGCTTCATGCCAAAACGAATATCAGGCTTGTCATTTCCGTAATTCCACATGGCATCTTCCCAGGACATGCGTTCTACGGTTTCTGTATAGTCGATATCTTTTACGTCCTTGAAAATGCGCTTGACCATTCCTTCGAACATCTGTAGAATATCTTCCTGTTCTACGAATGCCATTTCGCAGTCAATCTGTGTAAACTCCGGCTGACGATCTGCACGCAAATCTTCATCTCTGAAACATTTCACAATCTGATAGTAACGATCATAACCACTCACCATCAACAATTGCTTGAAAGTTTGAGGGCTTTGTGGCAATGCATAAAACTGGCCCGGATTCATTCTGGAAGGAACCACAAAATCTCTAGCGCCTTCAGGCGTAGATTTAATTAAGAAAGGGGTTTCAATATCCATGAAATGATTCTCGTGCAAATAATTTCTGGCAGAACGATTCACTGCATAACGCAATTCAAGATTTCGCTTTACCGCATTTCTTCTTAAATCTAAAAAGCGATATTTCATTCTTAAATCATCTCCCCCATCCGTATCGTCCTGAATGGTGAAAGGCGGAACAGCCGACTTATTCAAAATAGTAAACTCAGTCACAACAATTTCAATATCCCCTGTTGCGATATTGGGATTCTTATTGCTTCTTTCCTGCACCAATCCCTTGGCCTGAAGCACAAACTCACGACCCAATGGCTGTTCCTCCAGTTGTTTAGCCAGGTTTTCACCAAATAACAACTGGGTTATTCCATAGCGATCTCTAAGATCTACGAAAGTTATGGCACCAAATTTTCTGACAGTCTGAACCCAACCCGCTAATACGGTTTCCGAGCCCACATTAGAGATTCTTAATTCTCCGCAAGTATTTGAACGATACATAATCTAACTGAAATTTATATCAGGCCAGGCCTGCTTCTGAGCGCAAATATAACCTAAATGGGTCAAGTAGCGGGATTGAGGTATTTTTGCAACCTGAATTAAATATATGGGTCATCAAACACTGTCGAAGCAAACGCATCGACTGGCAATCGGAACTTATTTTTTTATTGCTGGTATCACTTTCGCCAGCTGGGCAAGCAGAATCCCTGACATCAAACAAAAACTGGAACTCAATGATGCAGAATTGGGCGGCATATTGTTCGCCTTACCAACAGGATCCATGGTCAGCTTACCCATTTCCGGATGGCTGGTAGCCAAACTGGGGAGTAGAACCGTTATGCTGCTGGCCGCCCTCTGCTACCCACTGGTATTGAGTTTGCTGGGAACAGCCAATTCAGTGATGGCACTAACTGCATTATTGTTCTTCTTTGGTTTGCTGGGTAATATGATGAATATTTCTGTGAATACCCAGGCGGTTGCTGTAGAAGAATTATATGGTAAATCTATCATGGCTTCTTTTCACGGTATCTGGAGTCTGGCAGGATTTACTGGCGCGGCTGTTGGTACCATAATGATATCTTTCGGATTATTCCCTCTGCAACATTTTCTAATAGTTGCCCTAACCGTGATGTCATTGGCATTGTTGATGAAGTTTGGAAGAATGCCCAAAGATGCGGTAACGGGCAATCAACCCATTTTTGTAAAACCGGATGCTTCTCTATTAAAACTGGGACTAATCTCTTTCTGTTGCATGGCAGCGGAAGGTACCATGTTCGATTGGAGCGGCATTTACTTTCAAAAAGTAGTACAAGCTCCCCCATCGTTGATAACGCTGGGTTATTCAGCATTCATGGGAACCATGGCATTGGGAAGATTTTTAGGAGACGGGCTTGTATTACGTTTTGGCAGAAAAGAAATATTACAGGCAAGCGGGGGGATTATAGCTGCCGGATTATTGCTGGCGGTTTTCTTTCCGTCCATTGTTATTGCAACCATTGGCTTTCTGATGGTAGGATTCGGAGTGTCCTCTGTAGTTCCAATTGTGTATAGTCAGGCAGGCAAATCCGAAAAAATGAGTCCGGGTATGGCATTGGCAGCCGTATCCAGCATTGGTTTCTTCGGCTTTTTTATTGGCCCCCCATTAATAGGTTTCATTGCGGAAGCATTTGGATTGCAGTGGTCCTTTGGTATTATTGCCATACTCGGATTTGGCACCACGGTTCTTGCAGGATTCACTAAATTTAAATCGTAAACAGATATTCGCATGTTGTTCGAATCACAGATACCACTTGCAGAAAGAATGCGTCCCAACACCATTGATGATATTGTTGGACAGGAACATATTACGGGCAAGGGTAGCATGTTAAGAACCGCATTGGAAAACGGAACCATTCCTTCCATGATTCTCTGGGGGCCTCCCGGTGTAGGTAAAACAACCCTGGCGAATGTGATTACACGAACCTTACAGGTACCTTATTTTCAGTTATCTGCTATCAGCAGCGGCGTAAAAGAAGTAAGAGAAGTAATTGAACAGGCCAAAGAGTTAAAGAGCGCAGTTTTGTTCATAGATGAAATTCACCGCTTCAATAAAAGCCAGCAGGATGCTTTGTTGGGTGCGGTAGAAAAAGGAACCATCCGCTTAATTGGAGCAACTACCGAAAATCCATCCTTCGAAGTAAATGCGGCATTGTTAAGCAGGTGCCAGGTATATGTGCTCAAGGCATTGGAAAAAGAAAAACTGGTGCAGCTGATACAAGAGGCCATTCAGAAAGATGAACTACTGAAAACAAAAAATATTCAGTTACAGGAAACAGCCGCTTTAATCAACCTAAGCGGTGGAGATGGAAGAAAATTATTGAACCTGCTGGAGATTGTAATTCAATCCGGGGTTACCAATATTACAGATGAAGCTGTACAGAAAGTAGCACAGAAGAAAATTGCCTTGTACGATAAAAGTGGAGAACAGCATTATGATATCGTTTCTGCATTTATCAAAAGCATGCGGGGATCAGATCCCAACGGAGCTGTGTACTGGTTAGCAAGAATGATTGAGGGTGGAGAAGATGTAAAATTTATAGCCAGAAGGATGCTCATATTTGCAAGTGAAGATATTGGGAATGCGAATCCAAATGCACTATTGCTGGCCAATGGCACATTTGATGCGGTAGCAAAAATTGGCTATCCGGAAAGCAGAATTATCTTATCGCAATGTGCTACTTATTTAGCCAGCTCTCCAAAAAGCAATGCGGCTTATGAAGCTATAGCGAAAGCGCAGAAAGCCGTTGCCCAGCACGGAGACCTTTCAGTTCCGCTTCATTTAAGAAATGCACCAACCAAACTGATGAAGCAAATGGATTATGGTAAAGATTACCAATACTCACATCTGGGAGAAAATAATTTTATTGATCAGGAATATTTGCCCGCCCCTCTGGTGAATACCCCATTTTATATTCCTGGCAATAATGCCAGAGAAAACGAAATAAAGAAATTCCTTAAGGAAAGATGGAAGGGGAAATACGGTTACTAATGCTGCGATTTTTGAAATTATTGCTGCAACTTTTGTGGCACTAATCTTTCCGAAATTTTCTGATGTTCTGCACCTCTCTCTCCACCCTCATGGTATTCTGCATCTTCGTTCACATCCCATAGATCGTAAACTTCTTTACCAGCTACAATATTTTTAGCAGCCAGCATTGCCGTCATCATGCTATGATCCTGGTTGTTGTATTTGTGCATACCGTTTCTGCCCACCAGATATAAACCAGGATAGGTTTTAATAGCTTCTCTAACGGCGCTTACTCTTTCTTTATATTCCTGATCGTAAACAGGATAGGCTTTGGGTTGTCTTACCACATAACCATCTACTACAGCACTAGGCTTGGTCAATCCTATTTGAGCAATTTCTCTGGTTGCCAATGCAATCAAATCAGCATCACTGCTCGTCCATAATCCATCGCCCTCAAAACAAAAATATTCCAAACCATAACAGGCCATGTTAGGATCAGGCACCATGTATGGACTCCAGGATTTAAAATTTTGAATTCTGCCTACTTTCACACTCGGATCGTGAATGTAAATCCAGTTGTCACTGAATGCATCTTCATCCTTGCATATTAAAACAACAGTAAGAAAATCGCGATAACCCAGCTGAGCAGCATTGTTTAATACCTCTTCGCTAAAAACAGGCTTTACCGACTGAATCAATTCACGCATAGGTGCAGAAGAAAGAACATAATCAAAATCATTGTAGCTAGTTCCATCTTCGGTTTGCACAGTCCACTTTTGATTGTTCAGAGAAATATCTTTTACCCCACTATTCATTTTAACCTGCACGCCCATGGCAACGCATTTCTCTGTGCAACGCTCCCACATTAAACCAGGTCCCTGTTTAGGATAGCGAAATGAATCGATCAGGGTTTTAATAACAGCCCCTTTACTGGATGGCTTGGGTTTAAACAAAGCATTCCAGATTGCACTGCTTAAGGAAAGTCCTTTAATACGTTGTGCAGCCCAATCGGCAGATATTTCCTTACAGGGTATTCCCCAAACTTTTTCGGTATAGGTTTTAA
>CALEST010000315.1 GCA_937907555.1 uncultured Sediminibacterium sp. | reverse complement strand
GGTGATGCAAGCAATACAGATGATTTTGATTCTTATAACTATTTATCACTTGGTTTGAATTTCAACCTGGGTGCTAAATCTGTTGAACCATTGTGGTGGCTAAATCCATTGGATTACGCTTACAGCGAGTTGAACAATCCAAGGCATATCAAATTGCCTAAACCAACTTATGATGATGCTGATGGCGATGGTGTACTGGATGCACTGGATCGCGAGCCAAATACACCAGCTGGTTGCCCGGTTGATACACATGGTGTAACCAAGGATACTGATGGAGATGGAATACCAGATTGCAAAGACAAACAACTGATCACTCCAACTGAGTGCCAGCCTGTTGATGCTGATGGTGTTGGTAAATGCCCAGAACCAGAGTGCTGCAAGAAAATAGCTGATGCTGCTGCTTTAAACCAGGCTCCACCATGCCCTTCAGATTACCCAAGCCTTACTTTTAAAGGCAATGGTGCAACTTTAGGAACTGATGCAAAAGCAATGCTTGCAACAGTAGCTGCAAAAATGAAAGCAAATCCTAATTGTAACATCAACATCAACGGATACCCTGAAGCTTCTAAAGCATCCCAGGCAGTATGCCAGAAAAGAGTTGATGCTGCTAAAATGTACCTTGTTGAAAGAGAAGGTATCAGTGCAGACAGGATTACCACTAATTGCGAAGTTGGTGGCGGAGATAAGAATACAATTGACATCAAGTCAAACTAAAATAAGTTTTAATTCCACTTTTTGCTCAATGATTAAGCCCTCCCATTTTTGGGAGGGCTTTTTGCTTTAGTAGCCGGGAAGGCGGGAAGACGTTATGCTTACCGGCTTTTTTATTTTTCAGTTTAATTTCATCTAAAGAGTTCATAAACAAATAGTAATGTAAATTTCCGGCTTCCCGTCTTTCTGGCAACATACAGTATTTGAATGCTTTATGTTATACTTAACAAGTCTTTTTTGGTGATTTCTCTATTTACAGGCATTTTTGGAAAAAATCTATTAATTTTGCACTTCTTTATGCGATCACTGAAAATAATCATTCCTGCTTTTTTCTTAATACTTGGATTTGCAGCATGTAATAACCTGAGTAAGATTCAGAAAAGCAAGGATTATGAATATAAACTGGCAAAGGCTGAAGAGTTCTATGCCAAAAAGAAATACAGGCTGGCAAACCAGTTGTATGAAGAATTGTTTCCTGTGTTTAAAGGAACACAGAAGTTTGAAGATCTTTATTATAAATATGCCTACTGTTTCTATCATATGGATATGTACAGGGATGCTGAAAACCTTTTTAAAGGTTACCTGGAAGTTTTTCCGAATAGCAGCAGGGCAGAAGAAGTTGACTACATGCGGGCCTATTGTTTTTACAAGCAATCCCCTAAAATTGACCTGGAACAGGTAAATACTATTAAGGCAATGGGAATGATGCAGACATTTATCAATACGCATCCAGGTTCAACACGAATTAAAGAAGCTACAGACATCATAGACCTGTCGAGGGCTAAAATGGAAGTAAAAGAATACAGGGGAGCAAAATTATATTATAACCTTGGTCATTTCAGAGCTGCAGCAATAGCTTATACAAATTTGCTGAATAATTACCCTGAATCAACTAAGGGTGATGATTACAAGTTAATGATTGTTAAATCATATTACCGGTTTGCCAAACTCAGCATCATAGAAAGGCAGGAAGAACGTTATGAAAAAGTGATATCTGAATATGAAGATTTTGCAGACAGATACCCGGAAAGTAATCTCCTGAAAGATGCTGAAAGTTTTAGTAATTTAAGTAAAAATCATATTAAAGAAATAAAAAATGAGC
>CALEST010000314.1 GCA_937907555.1 uncultured Sediminibacterium sp. | reverse complement strand
GCAATCGCTTCCGGTATCGCCACCACCAATCACCACTACATGCTTACCGTTGGCAACAATCGGTGCAGACTCAAATGTAATATCAGCAACTCTTTTATTTTGTTGTTTTAAATAGTCCATGGCAAAATGAACGCCGTTCAATTCCCTCCCTTCTATGGGCAGGTCTCGTGGAATGGTAGAGCCTCCTGCGAGTACAATGGCATTGTGTTCTCTCAGTAAATCATTGATACTGATATTGACACCTACATTGGCATTGCACTTAAATTGAATGCCCTCCTGTTCCAATAAGGAAATTCTTCTTTCCACCACCCACTTTTCCAATTTAAAGTCGGGGATGCCATAACGCAACAGTCCACCCGGTTTATCGTCTCTTTCAAAGACCGTAACCTGATGACCTGCATAATTCAGTTGTGCGGCTGCAGCCAGTCCTGCAGGCCCTGATCCAATTACCGCAACGGTTTTGCCGGAACGATAAAGGGGTTTGTAGGGTTGTACAAAACCTTTCTCAAATGCAATTTCAATAATATGTTTTTCTATTTCCTCAATGGCAACCGGAGGTTGATTAATGCCTAACACGCAAGCCGATTCGCAGGGAGCAGGACAGATGCGTCCTGTGAACTCCGGAAAATTATTCGTGGAACTTAATATTTCATAAGCTTCTGCATAATTCTTCCGGTATACGGCATCGTTAAACTCTGGAATTACATTGCCTAAAGGGCATCCGTTATGGCAAAAGGGAACGCCACAATTCATGCAACGGGCACTTTGCTGATTCAGCGTTTCTTCCGGAAGGGAAGAAACAAATTCCTTGTAATGATTTAGTCTGCTCGGTACGGGTTCTTTTGATGGAGCCGTTCTGTTGAATTCTAAAAATCCGGTGGGTTTACCCATGACTATTATTTTAATATTGCCTGATGGTTCAGGTGTAAAAATTATTTTAATACCCTGCTGTTTTCCTTTTTTCCTGCCAGTGCTTTCTTGTAATCGGAAGGAAATACTTTTAGGAATTGTGTTAGCTGGTTATCAAAATCATTTAGAATAAAGGCTGCCACACTACTTTGGGTGTACCTGTAATGTTTTTCCAATAAATTTCTTAGCACTGATACGTCTTCCTCATCAAGCGGGTCCAGTTCAACCATTTCAGGATTACAGTTGGATGCAAAGGTTTTGGCAGAATCATACACGAATGCTATACCACCGCTCATACCAGCTCCGAAGTTTCTTCCGACTGTACCCAAAATTACAGCGATGCCTCCTGTCATATACTCGCAGCCATGGTCACCAATACCTTCAACTACAACCTTAGCACCTGAATTTCTTACGGCAAAACGTTCACCTGCTTTTCCTCTGATATAAGCTTCTCCTGAAGTAGCTCCATACAAAGCCACATTGCCGATAATGCTGTTTTGTTCTGCAACAAAACCTGCTTTGGCATCCGGGTACACAATCAGTTTGGCACCGCTTAATCCTTTGCCGAAATAATCATTGGCATCTCCTTCCAGTTCCAGGGTAACACCATGGGTATTGAATGCACCAAAGCTTTGACCGGCTGTTCCTTTAAAGGTGAAATGAAGGGTATCTTCCGGCAATCCCTTGCTCTTGTATACTTTAGTAATTTCATTGGAAACAATGGTTCCAACTGTTCTGTCGGTATTGATGATCGGGAATGCAGTTTTTACTTTTTCTCCTTTCTCAATAGCGGGTTGGGCTGCTGCCAAAAGTTTCCAATCCAATACTTCACTTATGCCATGGTCCTGCAATTCGGATGCGAATAATCCGGTTTCCTCCTGATTGGATTCCTGAAATAAAATTTTAGACAAATCCAGTTGGTTGTATTTCCAATGTACAATATCTGTTCTTTGCTGCAGGTAGCTGGATTGTCCAATCATTTCGTTCACAGTTTTGAAGCCCAGTTCTGCCATGATTTCACGCAATTCCTGAGTAATGAATCGGAAGAAATTAACCACATGATCCGGATTGCCGGTAAAACGTTTGCGTAAAGTTTCATCCTGCGTGGCAACCCCCACAGGGCAGGTGTTTAAATGACATTTGCGCATCATGATACATCCTTCTACAATGAGTGCTGCAGTAGCCACGCCCCATTCTTCTGCGCCTAATAATGCAGCAATGGCAATATCTCTACCGGTCTTCATTTGACCATCTGCCTGTACCACCACCCTTGATCTTAGTTTGTTTTTCACCAGTGTCTGATGGGTTTCTGCCAGTCCTAATTCCCAGGGCAATCCCGCATGTTTCACCGAGCTCACCGGAGAAGCACCTGTTCCTCCGTCGTGCCCTGCAATCAATACCACATCGGCTTTGGCTTTTACTACGCCAGCTGCAATGGTACCCACTCCGGCTTTTGATACCAGCTTCACATTAATGCGTGCAGCACGATTGGCATTCTTTAAATCAAATATCAACTGTGCCAGATCTTCAATAGAATAAATATCGTGATGGGGTGGAGGAGAAATTAAACCAACACCCGGAGTAGCATGTCTGGTTTTGCCAATCCATTCGTCTACTTTATGCCCAGGTAGTTGACCGCCTTCACCCGGCTTGGCACCCTGGGCCATTTTAATCTGAATTTCATCCGCTTCTGTTAAATACAGAGAAGTAACACCAAAGCGAGCCGATGCTACCTGTTTAATGGCAGAGCGCATGGAGTCGCCGTTGGGTAAAGGCGTGTAACGAATTTCATCCTCACCGCCTTCACCCGTATTGCTCTTGCCGCCCAGTCTGTTCATGGCAATAGCCAATGTGGTATGTGCTTCCCAGGATACAGAGCCAAAAGACATGGCACCAGTTGCAAAACGCTTGTATATATTTTCGGCGGGCTCTACTTCGTCAATAGAGATGGAAGGCCGTTGGCTTACAAACTCAAACTGACTGCGTAAGGTGCAGG
>CALEST010000313.1 GCA_937907555.1 uncultured Sediminibacterium sp. | reverse complement strand
AACAGAGCTTACCACAAGAATGGCAGGCAACTCAATATCTGCAAGCTCAAATACGCCTTTGTCATCTGTTGAAACACCTTTGTTCGTACCTTTTACAACAACAGAAGCACCAATAACTGGTTCATTGCTTTCATTCACCACTGAGCCAATGATTTTAATTTTTGGTCCAAGATCAACAGGCACAGTAGCAACTTGATCAAATGCTAAAACAGATTGCACTTTCGGCTTTATCACAATCGTTTTCTCTATAAAAGAGTAAGTTAGTGGTTTATCATTTAAACATCGATCCAAAGCCTCAATCAAACTAACATTTTTTATATCAATGCTAACTCTACCTGCCTTATTTAGAGTCTCTACATCATACAGAACATCATAGCCTGATTGGCGACTTATAGAACGTAAAACCTTCTGTATAGAGGCATTTTTCTCAGCCACGCTAATTTGGGCAAAGCCTGCAGCAGTACCTTGCAGTACCATGAATAACAAAAATGAAATCATCATTTTCATACGAAGCAGTTTAGGTCTTGTCAGCTTGAGGGCGCGTGCATTTATGAGTGCGCCTCTAATGCTGAAAAAAATCTTTTCCATAAAGCTGGTTGTTTTGGTTTAGTAAATACAAGTCTTGCCTTTTAATGTATAACGGTTTTGCATTGCCGTGCCCAACCCTAATTTTTCTGTTTTTTTGAAGTAGATACTCTACCTGAAACTTCATCATCAAAGACAGTCCAAGTTGGTTCGCCTTTTTTCATTTTCTCCATATTTGAATTGATCCTGTTTAAAGCTTTTTCATTTCCAACCGAAAGTTTTGCTAATGTTTTTTGCAATTCAGCCAAAGCAATTGATTGCGTTTCCAGTGCATCTACACTCTTACCTAGCTTATACTGCACTCCAGCTTTAGCTTCAAATAGTGTAAAGTTTTGGCTATATGTCAAAGCCTGATTTATCAAGTCTAATGATTGTGTTAACATTTTTTTTTCATCAATCACCTGAAAAACAGAGCGCACGATCTCTCTTATTTTATAGGCATAAATCGTCAGTTGATAATTAGCCCTTGCGTTTCTGGATATCTGAAGAGCTTCTTGAGTTGAAAACTTTAGCTTTCCGGCAGCGACATCTTTATCAAATGCATCCAATGCAAGCGAATCTCTGTACTTGATTTTCTGTACATCATATGCTAAAACACTTGTAGTGTATTTTTTCAGAACATCAGTTAGCGCTCTTCTTTCCTTATTTTGTGTATAGAATTTCATCCTCGCTTCCATCCCTCTCCATTCAACGGGATATTCATCTTTCGGGTCTGGAGGGAAGGAAAGTAAATGGGCTTCTATTTTCTTTAGCAATTCAACATCATTATTCAGTATTGCACGATCTACGTCATTCTTAGCAACAGCAATTAAAAAAGCATCTATCTGAAATTTTCTTTTCATTCTTTGCTCATATAGATTTGCCACAAATGCACGCTCAGATTTTAAGTAATTATACAAAGGCCCATCTGTATTCATATAAATAAACATACCCATATCTGCTAAAAACTCCTGACGCTCTACAGACGATTTACCAACTAGTAGAAAAATTTGATCAAGGATATCTGCTGAATTTAAACGTTGCTTTTTACGCTTATTCAAATATTCAAAAAGAAACTCAACATCATTTTTCTTGCTTTGATATGCTTCTTCCCAAACTGCTAATGGCTTAGGATCTTTGTACTCATTTAATGCAATACCGGCTTCATTTATGAAACGTTCAGCTGGCATGGAACCAGAACTTTTATAGACCAAATTTCCGTTTCCATCTACAAACAAATAGGTAGGATATGCTGTAACCTTATATTTTGCTGCTAATTCAACACCCTCACCTTTCTCAGCATCAATCTTATAATTAATAAAAGAAGCATTAAACTTATCAGCAACCTCTTTTTGTGTAAAGACATTTTTAGACATTTGTTTACAAGGGCCACACCAGCTGGTATAGACGTCTACAAAGACAGGCTTTTCCAAGCGCTTTGCTTCATCAAGTATTTCTTTCCAAGAGCCACTTGAAAATTGAATATCTGTTTGTGCTGTTACAACAGCTGAGACAAATAGGAATGTTAATACAAAGCTTATAATTAGTTTCTGCATAATAATTGTTTAATAGCCTGGATTCTGAGTTAAAGCGGGGTTAGCGAGCAGCTCTCGTGGAGCCACCGGCCATAAATCATAATAAGATTTATAGTTTGCTGCTTTATATGGAACGGCTGAGAGAACCGTATTCAACCGACCAGTTCTCTTCAGATCATACCATCTGTGTCCTTCGTAGAATAATTCGCACACCCGTTCTCTTTCTATTGCTGTAAGAATAGCAGGCTGGCTTGAAGAAATGAAATTTGTTAAACCTGCACGGTTTCTAATTACGTTGATATCTGATACTGCACCCGCAAGATTACTTTGTTGTGCTCTTGCTTCAGCACGGATCAAGAAAAGTTCAGCGTATCTTTGTAAAACATAGTCTTGGGGGTTTGCTGCAGCCTGTGCAGTGGTTGCATTTAGACTATACAAATACTTGTTAGCAAATTTTTTCCCAAATAGTGTAACCACCCAATTACCCTCAACCGCTCTTTGATCACCAGACTGAAAAGTTGCGAGTAAGCTTACTGGTATTGCGCAATTGAGCGTATTTGTATTACCGGCATTAGCTGGAAGTGTATTCCAGCCAATAGCAGTCCTATTCAAAAATGATGCACTTGTAGCAGTCTCAGCCAATGATAAAATAGCCTCTCTAGACCCTCTTCTGAATACATTATTTACTCCTGTAACAATCTGATACTGACCACTATTGATCACTTCTGTTGCAGCGGTTTCCGCATCAGACCAGCTCCCTTGATATAAATATACCCGAGCTAAGAACGCCATAGCTTGAAAGCGATTATGAATAGTTCTTGAATTCGAAACATTCACGGTTGCTGGCAAATCGTTTGCAGCTTCTCTTAAGTCTTTTATGATAGCATCATATACTGTACTTACAGGTGTTCTGGTGATAGATTTATTGATATCAACACTTGTATTCATCACCAAGGGGATATCACCCCATGAAGTAACCAGCATGAAATGATTAACTGCTCTTACATACTTTGCTGCTGCGATATATTGTTTTTTCTCTGTCTCAGTAATAACTGTTAAAGGTACATTCGGTAGTGCTTCAATCAACTGGTTAGCTCTGTAAATTGGTGTATAAAACCAAGACCATGAGGGGAACCACTGATTGGTTGCAACAAGATTTGCGGTAATCATATCTCCTATTTCTGTTCCTGGGGCAGGCGATATTTCACCCTCATCAGAAAGCCAATATAAAGAGCGCATTCTTGTAGCGATGTTGGATTGATTTGCAAATGCACTATACATACCATTCATCGCTGAAAGGATTGTTGGTTTTGTCGTAAAAAGGGTTTGATCAGAAATTTGGTCATTCGGTAAAGCAACATCTAATGATTTGCTACAGGAACCCACCATTAAAGTGAGCATTATACAATAGGCTATTCTCGTAGCGTATATTGATATATTTTTCATGACAATAACTTTAATATTTAAAAAGAAACTTGTATCCCGGCTGACCAACTGCGCATCATCATACCGCCTCTTAACTGTACCAATTCAGGATCTTTATCAATGCGAGTACTGGTCCATGTAAGCAGATTCTGACCTCTTAGATATAATGCCGCCCTACTTAGTTTTGCTCTAGATAAAAAAGCTGTGGGTAGATTATAGGTAATGGAGAGATTTTTAAGTCTTATGTACATTAGGTCTGTTAGTGCAACTGAAGAAGTTGGAAATACTGAAGACATTAAATTGGTTAATGTACCTACTGTACCAGAAAAAGGTCTTGGATACTTGGTTATATCCCCAGGTTGTCTCCAGTAGTTCCCTTCCCATTCTGCTACAGGATTGGATAACTGCCCAGGATAAGTTGAACCATATAGCCAATTACTGGTGAATTGCTGTGAAAATTGAAAGAAAATATCCAGGTCAAACCCTTTGTAAGAAATAGTATTACCTAAACCACCAAATGTTCTGGGAATAGCAGAGCCTACAAAATCAATGTCGGTTGCGTTTATTATGCCATCCTTATTAAAGTCCTTGAAAACTGGCAGCCCTGTTACAGGATCAACCCCTTCATACTTTTGCGTCCATTCTGCAGCTAAAGGATACCTAGGGCTGTTTACAGGTAAACCTATACGCAGGCGATTTGCAAAGGCAGATTTATCAAGGTCTGGGAACTCCAGCAGTTTATTTTTTAGTAACGTAATATTAAAGTTGGTTCTCCACTGCAGCGTTGCATTAGGACGCGTATTATTTGTTGTTAATTCAAACTCCCATCCTTTGTTTTCTACCACTGCGGGAATATTCGATAAAAATGAGTTGAAACCAGTTGTAGATGGTACTGGGTAATCCGCAAGCAAATCGGTTGACTTGGTACGATACCAGTTGATATTGAAAAGAATACGGTCTTTTAATATGCCCAACTCTAAAGCAGCATCAGTTTTATAACTTGATTCCCATCCAATTGAAGGATCACTCAAATAGGTTGAAGCAAGCCCGGAACCTCCATTATACCAGATATTACTGGCGGTAAAAAGATTCGTCCATCTAAAGTCTGGGATATTGTCATTACCACTTTTACCATAACTCATTCTCAGTTTACCGAAGCTAACAAAAGGAAAGAGTTGCTTAGCCCATTGCTCACTACTGAAAATCCATCCCAGACCAAAAGCACCAAAATCTCCCCACTGTTTATTAGGCCCAAATCTAGAAGAGCCATCTCTTCTAAATGTTAGGTTTAATAAGTACTTATCATTTAGCTGATAATTAACTCGACCGTAAAGAGAAGAAAATTTATACTCGTTAAAAACAGAGCTTCTACTGGAAACATTAGTAGATGCCGACCAGCTTCTCAATAAAAGATCAGATGTAAATCCGTCAAAATTAATCTGGTAAGTTTCACTACTTCTACTAAATGAAGTGGCACCCATTAAAACATCCAGCTTTCCGCTGAAAAGCTTACTGGTATAATTCAACTGCGGTTCAATATTCAAGGATTGAAAAAAAGCATCAACAAAGCTCGCATTAGGAATTAATACCCCGGGATTAATTGGGTTCAATGCTGTAGATGGTACACCACTTTCTCTTGTATTAACTTGGTAGTTAAAGCCGATTTGTGTTTTAAAGGTTAATCCTTTATATATCCTATAATTTAAATCTAGGTTATTTACATAACTTTTTGTAATTGAGCTCTGAGTTGCATTTTCAGGAGCATCTGGGTTTAACAATAAACCATTTTGTGATATACTACTAGATGGAAACCAAGGTGTACCATCAGGATTTCTCAAGGGCATATTCGGCGGCAATGATTGTGTTAAACCACCAAGGACTTGAATAGCCCCCCTTGAAGGATAAAGTTTATCCAAAACATAGTTTGTATTAAAGTTGATTCTCAGTCTATCATTCACAGACACGTGAGCTATATTCAAACTTCCTGAAATTCTCTCCTGATAAGGATTTCCTCTCGTAATATCATTTTGCTTAAGATAGCCGGCACTTGCATAAAAGTTCAGCTTTTTGTTCCCACCAGAGAAATTTGTTTGAACATTTAATACTGGAGCTCTGTTACCAAACTCATACACAGCCCAATCTTGTGTTGCATTATTCTGATCCCATGTAACAAGATCTGGAGCAGAAGAGGCCGTTGGAGTAATTGGATTAATTGCTACACCGGTAGTTG
>CALEST010000312.1 GCA_937907555.1 uncultured Sediminibacterium sp. | reverse complement strand
AATCAGGTATTTTTTATACCGGAGGAAATTGATACGCCGAATATACATGTGCTTGATTTTGCTGCAGAGCAAGTGCCATTTTATCCGCGGTTCAATCAAACGCAGTTTTTGGATTATCTAAAGGAATTAGATGTGCCTATGACCAAGCTAAATAAAATGAGTTTTGGTCAAAAGAAAAAAGTATGGATTGCTCTTGGCATGGCATCCAATGCATCACTCATTATTTTGGATGAGCCCACAAATGGTCTGGATATTCCTTCTAAGCGAATTCTAAGAAAACTGATTGCCTCCATTGTGAATGAAGATAATTGCATCATCATCAGTACGCATCAAGTAAAAGATTTAGACAGCTTAATTGATCAGATTATTCTAGTAGATAATGGTGAAATTATTGTGAATACAGATACCAATACAATCATAGAGAAAATTATCTTTCAGCATAGCAATCAGCAAGAAATTAGCAATAGCTGGATTTATCACGAAACAAGCTTAGCCGGACACCTTTTTGTTAAAAAAAGAGAAATGGAAGAAGTCTCTAAACTAGACCTTGAATTATTCTTTAATGCAGGTATTACAAATAAAATTGCGATTCAGGAACTTTTTAATCAGAAATCATGAACAACCACTTTAGTTTAAAAAGGGCATTGCTTTTGCTTAGAAAAAACTTTAAAGAGAGCGGAAGTAGCTATTTACTTATGTTCCTGGCAGGATTGGGAATTTTATTTCTATCCTATGGATTACTAATTGTTGCCAGTTTCCACAGTATGTTTCCTACAGGTGATAGAAAAATGATTTTCGTGATTGGTCTCCTTTTAGGCGGGACGTTATTTTCCTCCAGCCATTATAGTTTTTTTAAATCGGAGGCAAAAACCATTCAGTTTTTGTTATTACCAGCCACGGCAGGAGAAAAATTATTAGTAGGTTTTGTTTTAACACAAATCATGTATTTAATTGCTTACTTGGGCATATTTACGGGAATAGATTGGCTTATGTGTTTGACTTATAATGAATTTGTAGCTATTCCTAATTGGATTATAGAACAGGAAAAACATTATTACCAAGGCAAGCCAATCTTTCAGTCTGACACTATTCTAATTAAAGAATTAGTGATTCTATATTTTATCACTACTTCTATTGCTCACTTGGGCTCAATTAGTTTTATTCGTAATGCCTATGTAAAAACAGCCATCCTTTTTGTTATTTCATTTATTGGTATAATTTACCTGAATAATAAAATGCTGGTAATGTTAATACCTGAAGAAATTATGCCCCATGGCAAATATTTCACAGACTCTTTCCGAATAGGACCACTACAACAACCAACCGGGATTGTAACTCTACCGGAATCATGGCAGCTTCGCATCACTTGGTTCCTGCCAATTTTTCTGTATAGTAGTTGTTGGATAATGAGTTATTATAAGTTAAAGGAAAAACAGATTTAAACACCCCAACCCCATGAATTTCCATTCAAATAAAGCCATATACATTCAGATTGCTGATCTTATTTGTGAAAAGATTCTGCTTCAAATTTTTAAAGAGGAAGAAAGAATCCCTTCAGTGAGAGAATTGGCTATTGACCTGGAAGTTAATCCCAATACTGTAATGCGAACCTACGAATACTTACAGGATTTAGAAATTATCACAAACAAAAGGGGGGTCGGATTTTTTGTGTCGGTGAATGGTTTAAAAAAAGTGACAGACTATCTTAAGAAAGAGTTTACAGAACAGGATTTACCAACTGTTTTCAAGAATATGCAATTGCTGCAAATTACAATAGGAGAAATAGATGCTCTTTATCAACAATATTTAAAATGGAATAAAAAACCTTTATGAAAAAAAGTAATCTAATCCTGGCCATAACTATCACTATAATATGCGCCTGCTTTGGTATGATCAATTTTAAATTAAGTGCGGAATACAAAAAGAAGAAAATACTACCCTCCGTAAAAAAGGTAATTCTACCTCCCTTTCATCATATTAAGGAAATAAAAAGTGCAATAAAAGAAGAACCTGTTTACCTCCCCTTAATCAATATTTATCAACAGGCAAACTCAAGCTTGTTAACTTATTATTTTTATAGCCCCATTGGATACGAATACTTTGTAAAAAACGATACACTTTTTTTACAAAGAGACTCAGTCTCAGATGGAGGATTACCGGTATTAAACCTCTATTGTAATAACTTGAAATCTTTATCTAGTATTGAATCTCAGATAACTTTACACCATTTTCAAACAGACAGTCTACAATTAGTTTCCCAAAATAATTCAACGATTACCTGTGTTGGCTTAACAAATAAATATTTGATTCTTTCCGCTACAAACAAATCAGTAATCAGCCTATCGGCGGTAGATACTATTCATAAAGCCGCTATTAAAGTTTTGAATAAATCAGAGCTGAAACTATCAGATGCATTCTTTAAGTCATATACACTCAGCATAGATTCAACAGCAACCATAAGTACTACAGGAAAATCATTAAAAGCAATAAATACCGGAGGTCTTTAGACAATCAGAGATGCAGTTTTTGTAAAACAATATCAGCCATTTTATAGAAAGCTTCATGGCTGTATCCTGCTATATGAGGAGTTATGATGACATTCGGAAAACTTAGCAACTGGCTCAAACGCAATTTTTCGGTTTCATCATATGTATCCAGCTTTTCGTTTTCCAGCACATCCAAACCTGATGCCCGGATCTGTTTGTTTTCCAGAGCCATTACAACAGCATCCGTGTCCATTACTTTTCCCCTGCAGGTATTTAAAAAGTAAGGTTGTTTTTTGAGTTGATTAAAAAAGGCTGTATTGGCAAAGTGACGGGTCTCTTCAGTTAGCGGGAGGTGAAGACTGATTATTTCGGCTTCATGCATGATCTGCTCAAGAGAAGACTCCTTTAAATAGCCAGATCCGAATCCTTTCTTATACTTATCATAAGCAAGCAGTTTTACCTGAAAAGGCTCAAGCAATCGGGCAAAAGCAGATCCCGTATTTCCATATCCGATTATGCCCACTGTTTTACCAGTCAACTCATCGGCGCGGTTCTCATCTCTTAACCAAAGGCCTTGCTTAACTTCATTGCAGGCGCTATTGATTCTATTCATCAGGTTGAGCAACAAGCCCAATGCGTGTTCAGCAACTGCATTGCGGTTTCCCTCCGGACTGCTTTCGCATTGAATGCCCTTGCTTAGTGCATAGGCTACATCAATCAATTCCATACCACTACCCAGTCTTCCAATCCATTTTAAATGAGGGGCTGCATCAATAACGGGACGATCAATGCGCAACCTTGTAGTTACAATCAACCCAACCGCTTCTTTTATCTGTATTAGCAATTGTTCATAGGTGATGGCTGGTTCATAACATACTTCGTATCCTTTTGCACCCAGCGTTTCTATTAAATAAGGATGCACTTTAGCAGTTACAATTACTTTCATTCGCTTCTATTTATGCCATTCTGTAAGTCAGTGCAGCAAAATCCTCTACGGTTAACTGCTCTGCCCTTTTAGTAAATATTTCTTCCTGTAAAACAGCTGCATCAAAAAAGGGTTTCATCGGATTCCTTAACATTTTCCTCCTTTGTCCGAATGCTGCTTTCACCAGTGTGAATAAGGCTTTTTCGCTTCTCACCGCTACAGGATTGTCTTTTCGTTTAAGCTGTATAACACCACTCATTACTTTTGGTGGGGGATTAAAGGACTCAGGGGGAACATCAAACAAATATTCCACTTCGTAAAATGCCTGCACCAGCACACTAAGGATGCCATATACTTTGGTATTCGGTTTAGAAACAATTCTCTCGGCCACTTCTTTTTGAAACATGCCTATCATTACCGGAATCTGCTCTTTCCACTCCAATACCCTGAATACAATCTGTGTTGAAATATTATAGGGGAAATTACCCACCATGGTAAATGGCCCCGCAAAAGGTACCGGAACATCCAGGATACTACCCTCGATAATAGCATTGGAAAGTGCCGGATATTGGTGCTGTAAATACTGTACTTTTTCGTTGTCCAGTTCAACTGCCTTGAATTGTTGAATGGGCAAGTCCAGCAAATACTTGGTCAGGGCGCCTGCACCAGGTCCTACTTCCAGCACCTGCTGCAGGTTTTCCGGTCTTTCTTTCAGAACAGCCACAATCTGCTTACAGATATTTTCATTGGTAAGGAAATGCTGTCCCAGCGACTTTTTGAGCGTATATTGCATGACTGCAAAAGTAGTATTTTAGCAACCTAAATCGTGGTAAATGAGTAACGAAACACAAAAACCCGTCATTGGCTTCACTTGCGGAGATATAAATGGGATTGGATTGGAACTAATCATCAAATCTTTAATGGATCAGCGTATCCTTGACTTTTGCGTTCCCGTTGTATTTGCCAATAACAAATGCCTGAATTTCTACAGAAAAAGTATACCCGATTCTAATTTCAACTGCACCAATATCAATCAGTTTTCCCGCCTGAATCCTAAGCAGGTAAATATATTTACGGTTTGGGAAGAAGAAGTTACCATAACCCCCGGAGAACTGAACGAAACCGGTGGCAAATATGCTTTGAAATCACTGGAAGAAGCCACCAAAGCCTTACAGGAAGGTCATATTCATGGTTTGGTAACAGCGCCTATTCACAAGAAAAATATTCAGTCCGAACAGTTTCAATACAGCGGTCATACTCCTTACTTCAAAGCCTTTTTCAACGTAAAGGATGTTGTAATGTTTATGGTAGCCGAAAACATGAGAGTTGGTTTGGTTACCGAACATGTAACCGTTGAAGAAGTTGCCAAACATATTACCAAGGAATCCATCCTTAGTAAACTGCAAATCATGCATCAGTCTTTGCAAAAGGATTTTGGAATAGACAAACCCAAGATTGCCGTTCTGGGATTAAATCCTCATGCCGGAGACGAAGGACTGATTGGGAAAGAAGAGATTGAAATCATTAAACCTGCTATTAAAGAAGCAAAAAACAAATCGCTGGTTTTCGGCCCATATTCCGCAGATGCCTTTTTTGCAAGAGGCATGCACGAAAAATTTGATGCTGTTCTTGCTATGTACCACGACCAGGGATTGATTCCCTTTAAATCATTGGCCCTTGGCGAGGGGGTAAACTATACAGCCGGCCTTCCTGCTGTTAGAACCAGCCCAGATCATGGAACTGCGTTTGATATAGCAGGCAAAGGAAAGGCCGATCATACTTCTTTTCTGGCAGCCACTTTCGAATGTATTGATATCATCAATCATCGGATGGGTCATGCAGACAGAAACAGAAACCCGCTTAGAAAAATAAGCGCCCGTATGCTGGCCAATGCCGTGGATGAAAGAATTGAAGAAAACGAAGGATAAACACCATGATACAATTAGAAAACAATAGCCTTAAAGTTTCCATTTCAGAGAAAGGAGCCGAATTACAGGAAATATTCAGCAAAGAGACTCAACTAGACTATTTGTGGAGTGGCGACTCCAAATTCTGGGGCAAAAAAAGTCCGGTATTGTTTCCCATCGTTGGCACACTAAAGAACAATAGTTTCCATCACAATGGCAATTCCTATACATTAAGCAGACATGGATTTGCCCGTGATATGAATTTCAAAATAACAGAATCAAAAGAGAACAGGGTATGCTTAACCCTTCAGGCAGATCAGGAGACACTTACTCAGTTTCCCTTTTTATTCAAACTGAATATTATTTACGAACTGAACAAAAACCAGCTCAGCTGTACATACGAAGTAATTAATATTGATATTAAACCCATGTACTTTTCCATAGGTGCGCATCCTGCATTTAAAGTGCCCCTGGAAGCCTCCTATGCATTCAGTGACTACCAATTGGTTTTCAGTGAAAAAGAATCCGCAGGCAAATGGCCCATTTCTGCAGAAGGTTTGATTGAAGAAAAACCAACCCCCTTTTTTGAAAACACTAATGAAATTGCCTTAACCAAAGAATTGTTCTATGGCGATGCCCTGGTTTTCAAACACCTTCAATCCAATACCATCGAATTGAAGAACTCCCAATCCAAACATGGATTTGTATTTTCCTGGAAAGATTTCCCTTATATGGGAATCTGGAGTGCCAAAGACGCACCCTTTGTTTGCATTGAACCCTGGTGTGGTATTGCAGACTCGGTAAATGCTACAGGAGAACTGAGACAGAAAGAGGGCATGAATCTATTGGTGCCAGGTGAAATTTTCAAGAGAACCTGGAGTGTTACCCTATTTTAATACAAACGGATTTTACTGATTATTGAAAATACTATTGCTTAAACCAGTATTGATGGTATAGGAACTGTAGTTGATTTCTACTCTCCCCTTCCTGCCTTTCATCTTGTCTTTAATGGCTTTGTCAGTATCGTCAAACTCCAGTGTAATGCCTTTCGGTAATTTATAATCCTTAGCGTTAAAACTGAAAATTACTTTATCGGGCAATCCGTATTCGTCATACTTCCCGTAAATTAATTCCATTTCATAGGTTCCATTCTCCCGGGTAGTAGTAACCGATTTACGAATTAGTAAATTTTGTTCATCTATGTATAGGGTAGATAAAATAATATCTCCTGCATCCGCATTCGGTAAAAGTTTCACAACCCTAACCGGAAGATTTTGAACCGTACTCATCCCTGCGTCAATGGCCACAAATCCGGTTTGCATTACCATGCTTCCTATATTAATGCTTACGCCACCCTTTGGCAAAACAGAAATGCCTCCATCTCTTTGCAACTTAAATTTATCAGGGCTTTTAAAAAATACTTTTACTTTTCCAATGGGCGCTTTAATAAAAGCCACATCGGTCTTCATTTTACCGTCAGCGGTATAATCCTTTACCTTATCCAGCTTGGCTTTCACTTTCATCACTAGTGCATTCATGTCCTGCGCGCCAGCACTTACCACTCCCAAAAAAGCGAATGAGGTTAACAAGAATAATTTCACAATTGTACTTTTCATAAACTAACTAAGAATATCTTTTTTTCTGAATAAGGCAATGGCTGTTCCTACAAATAAAACAATATGAATGAACAGAATACTGGCCGACTGAACAATCTTTTGTGGGTTCTGAATACTGCCTATAATGGCTTCATTTGCATCGTTTACCTTGAAATCGAAAAACTCTTTCCAGGTAATCATATGGGTAGTGAACAAATAGGGCTTTATTAAATTGAATAAGGGAATATTCATGGTACTCAGAATGGTACTTACGATAATTACACTCATCGTGGCAACAATGGGACCAATGGAATTTTCTGCAAAAAAGGATAATAGAAAACCCAAAGCTGCCACGGTTATCATGGCCAGTGCAGCAAAACAAAATGCACCTGCATATCTCCAGAACACATCAGACTCTTTTACAATTACCACATAACTGCTTTTCATCAGGAACAAATCATCGGTTCCAAAAATCAGCATGCTTAAAAACAAACCCATTATGGCAATCCAAATCAATAACAAAACCGTGTAAATAGAAGAAGCCAGAAACTTTGCCAGCACAATAGATGTTCTGGATTGTGGCTTGGTCATTAACAAACGAAGTGTTCCCATATTGGCTTCCCCCGAAATCATATCAGCAGCAATCAGCGCAATCAGCAAAGGAACATGCACCAGCAACAATTGCAGAATTACATAGCAGATAAAATAGCCATTCAGAATTTTTCCATCCACACTGAAAGAGCTGGCAAAGTCGGCCATTACAAAATCGGCATACTCTTTCCCATCCACCCATAAGCCCAACTGAATAACGCCAATCAATGCAGTAATGGCTGCAAAAGACAAATAGGTTCTGGGTCTTTTAAAGACCTTGTACAATTCAATTTGTAAATGTTCCCACATATTGTTTTCCAGCTGTTACTTGTAAAAAATAATCTTCCAGATTGTTTCTGGAAGCCAAAGAATATATATCAACCCCATTCGAGGCAAGCATTCGGTTAAAAGCAGGGATGTCCGATCTTTTAATTTTTACCAGCAACTTACCCTCTCTCTCCGGAAGAAGCTGATTACTCCATTCAGAAGATGCAAGAATCCGATTTGCGGATTCTTTATTGGATACTTCCATTTCCAGAATTGCCTGTTCCGCATTAATCAGTGTTGACGCAGTTCCCTCCACCAGTTTCTTTCCTTTGTCAATAATTAAAATTCGGGTAGCAATCTGTTCAATTTCATTTAATAAGTGAGAAGACACAATCACTGTTTTCTTTTGCTCTCTGGAAAGGAAGAGTATTAAATTCCGGATATCTGCTATGCCCTGAGGATCTAACCCATTGGTTGGTTCATCCAGCACAATTAATTGCGGATTATGCACCAGTGCAATACCAATACCCAGTCGCTGCTTCATTCCCTGAGAAAAGGTTTTAACAATATCATGCGCTCTGTCTGCCAATCCTACCAGTTCAAGCTGGTTCATCAACACAGTACGAGTAGGTTTGATACCACTTAATCTGGCAAATAATTTTAAATTCTCGTATGCGCTCAGGTATTTATATACATCAGGCTTCTCAATCACGGCACCAATTTGCTGAAGTATTTCCTTTCGATGCGATTGCAGAGGTAAACCAAATAGCTCCATATTCCCTTCTGTGGGAGTAATCAAACTAAGGAGCATTCTGATGGTGGTGCTTTTACCAGCACCATTCTGACCCAGAAAACCATAAACATCACCTTCTTCCACCGAAAAAGAGAGCTGATCCACCGCAGTAAAGGACCCGAATTGTTTCGATAAACCTGAAACTTTTACTATCTGTTGCATTGACTGGTATAACAGCAGAATGGGTCAAGATGTTTAAACTTTCAGGTATTGTTGCAAAGCCTGCACATAGGCTTCAAAAGCTTTGACTCCTTCGGGAGTTACTTTACAGGTGGTTTGAGGATAATTGTCTTTAAACTGCTTATTTACTTCAATATAACCGGCGTCTTTTAACTTTTGAACCTGCACACTCAGGTTACCGGCAGTAGCATTGGTTTTCTCCTTTATAAAAGTGAATTCAGCTTCCTTTACACTAATGAGCAAACTCATTACTGCCAATCTTAACTGCGAATGCAATATGGGATCTAGTTCTTTAAACATTCACAGACGCCTGACGCAGGTATTTTTTTCTTAAAATAATGCCGGGAATGAACCAACAAGCTAATGCAGCAATGGAACCCAGCAACATATCGTATCGGCTTTCTGTAAACAAACTCAGGATAAACAACCCATAAGTAATAATGGCACCTATTTTCATAGGTGTAAATTTCTTAACCATCCCTGTAACCATAGTTGGAAAAGCATATAATAATATATAAACTGAATACAAGGAAGGCGTAAACGGCCTGATGACTTCATCAGGTCTGCCATCTGCATAGTGTTTCATCATGGTCCATCCTTCCTGAGCTATAAACTTCTCGGTTTGCGCAGGCACTATATTCTGATAAAAACCCATGGCAAATATACTGATTCCGAAAACCAGCCAAACAGAATCAATCAGATCATCATCATACTGTTTCGCTTTCTTTATTTTCTTTTCTCGTATGGATAAATAAACCTGAGGAATAATAGCAGCCAGCACCAGCCACCAGATATCAAAACCCAGTTTAAAATCATATTCTCTTTGCAAAAAATTTACTCCTGAAGCAATAGCAACTACTGCTCCCCACAATAAAGATCCAATGCCCGTATCGTGGTAACTACCTTTTGCCTTTTTAATCATTTCAGCAATCAGCTGTAAACTCTCCTGTTCAGAGAAGGTAGACTCCTTAGCCATTGATTGATTTTTTAAATTTTGCTCTTAAAAGATATCCCGGAATAATCCATGCACCTAATACAGCGGGTATCAGTAACAATATAATTTCTCGGCTTTGAACAAAAACAGAACAAACTGCCAATGCCCAGCAAAGAATTCCTCCAAATTTAAGAGGTGTAAACCGCATAATAGCACCCGTTAAAAAAGTAGGCATGCCATAAAAAAGAAGAATGAATGCGTATAAGAGTTGCCAGGTTCCCAGTTGAGAAATAATAAATATTACCAACCCCATGCATATTCCAAAAACCACCCAAACATAGCCTATGATCTCATCTGTATAATTTTTTACGGGCGCTTTACGTTGTTTTTTTGTGATGTAATAAATCTGATATGCCATCGCCAAAAGTGTAAGTAGCCAGACTTGACTGGAAGACTTTCCCAATTCAGTAAAAGTTAATAATCCATAATGCACAACAGCACATATAAAAACCACCCATCCCCAAAGCAGATACAATGTTCCGTTTTCAGAATATTTGTTTTGAGCCTTATTAATCATGCTCTCGATTAAAGCAAGGCTTTCAACTGCAGAAAATTTTTCTGTCTGACTCATTAGAAGTGCATTAATTGGTTAAAGATACCCAACTGTATGAATGATAAATTAGAATGGATGCACAAATTATTGACAAGCCGCCAACAATTGTTCCGCTTGTTCTTTTCCCCAGTTCGGATGCAAGGCAGTTAATGGCTTGAAACTGGCAAATAACTCCAGGGATTTTTCAAAAAGCTTTTTCGCAATGGCTTTGCCACCTCCAAAAGCTTCAGGCACATTCATTAAATACTGACCTTCCAGCAAATAAGGTCTGGGATTGCCCGGCTCAAGCTCCTTGGCTTTGGCAATGGCTTCTGAAGCTTGTGCACCATAGGTTTGCCAGCGAGACATAGGATCTACTACTAATTGCATTACAGCAGTCTGTTGTTTTAAACAATAAATTTCTGCATTGGAAGGCTCAATGGCTTCTGCTTTTGCTATTAATTCTGCAACCTTGTTAGCTGCTTTGTCTTTATCAGCAGCAGGATTCATGAAAGCTGCAATGGTATAATGTCTGGCTGCATAATAAAAGGGCAACCACTGTGTTTTTTCTGCTTCTGCAATACGTTCATAATAAGCCCCTAAAGCTTGAAAATCTTCTGCTCCTTTGGATTCTTTTAATTTGGCAAATCCATTTTGCATGGCAGATTCGTACTTGGTTTGTGCATTCAATGCCAAAACAGAAAATAGTGCAAGTACAGATAATAACTTTTTCATACTATATATTTTAAATGGTTATTGTTGATTTTTAAGTTTCTGATATTCTCTTTCTACACTGTTGATTTGATTACCGTGATAGGCTTTTGCATACTGAAAAGCCAACCCTATGCCCCAACCCAGTATGGGCCAAATTGGCCAGAAATGGCCTAAGTCACGTGAAGCGTTAAACCAGATGCCAGTTAAGAAAAGATTGACAATAAGATAACTGACTAAGCTCCATTTAAAGCCTACTCTTTCTTTGGCTATCTGCCACAGAATTTCATCCTTGTTTTGAGTAAGATGGTTCATGTTGTTTGTTTTAGTTGTTTATAAATTGCTATTGATATTTTGTTGTGTTCTGTCTACGCCCCAGCTTAGAAAAATGCCAAGGAAAAAACTACGGGAAGCCGGGGGATTAATTTCAGAACGAATCAATAATCCATCCGCATCTCTTACCCTGCTACTGTAATTGTATCCAAAAATTTGTCGCTCATTAAATACATTATTAATGCCCAACACTACAACTGCATTGGCTTTTCCAATTTTAGGCAACCAGTTTAAACTGAAATTATTGGTACTGTAGGCAATGGTTTTATCGGTTAAAAACTCTTTGGCTGAACGATTGGGGTTATAATAAGGTCTGCCCGTACTCCAGTTATAGCTCCAGTTTACACCAAACATATTTTTTACCCAGAATTTTTTTAGTACTACACTACCGCTATGTGTTGCAGCAAAACCAGGCTGTACAAATGCTGGATAATTATTATAATCTCTTTTGGTATCCAGATAAGAATAGCTGATCCAGTAATCAAAATTTTTAAACGTCTTGCGATCTCTCCAGAATAATTCAATTCCTTTAGCATACCCATAACCATTGTTGTTTACTGCAATAGGAAATCCACTGGACGTTTTTAATAAACTCACATAGTCTTTATAAAAAGCCTGGGCCCTGAAAGTGTAACTCGAAGAAATATGCTGATAGGTTAAAATGTAATGATCCGCTCTTAAAAAGTCTACTGCAGGCTGGTTAACCAAATACCTTCTTTCAGGTGTCTGATAAAAAATTCCATAGTCGGCAGAAAGCTGACTATTCTTTGAAAGCTTATAAGATAAAGCAGCTCTTGGGGCTATATTCACTTTGTTAAGCAAACTACTGTGTTCTATCCGCAAGCCCGGACGAAAGGCCAGCTCATTGGTAATATATAAATCTGCTTCCGCAAAACCCGCTGTATACCTGTCTTTAACCAAAGAAGGGTACAAACCCAATACACTCTGGAAACGAGCGCTGTCCCGGTTATTCCAGAACTCCGCTCCAAATCGCAAAGTATTAATGGAACCGAATCTTTTTTCTGCTACTGCCCTCATCTGGAACATCCATTGAGTAGCATGGTTGGTAAAAGATGCCTGATCAATTACAGGGATCTGTGTAGGCTGCACAGGTTGATACTGTTGATTTTGAACCTGACTTGCTATCTGATCTCTGTTGTAACTGATACTACCTGCCAGATTCAGTTTCCAACCGTTTCCTAAAAATTGTCGGAAACTCAGATTGGTAAATAGGTTCTGATTGTTCAGCTGAAACGCATTCCACAATCCTATACTATCCAGCGAAGGATTTCTTACCCCCAATGATCCAGAATTATAATAGGCGTATATCTTGAAAACCCCATTTTTCCTGGTTTTAAAACGGTAGTTGGCATCTGCTGTATGAAAATCGGGAACCTTAAAAAAGTCAGGGGCTTGTGGTACCAGTTTCTGGTACACAGTTAAATTCGTCCAATTGTAACTGAATCCATAACTGGATTTTTTATTGGCGGCCACCTGCTGTAAACCCAGGGAGGCAAACAATGGCGACAGTCCCAGTTGCAATTCTGATTTCTCTGGTATATCCAGACTTTCCAAATTCAACACACTGCTTAAAGCCTGACCATACAAAGCAGAATACCCTCCACTGCTGAACACGGTGCCACTGAATAAAAACGGAGAGAATCTTCCTCTTTGTGATATACCCGGTACACTGCTGTAAAAGAAATTATTAACTACGGTTCCATCAATGATGATTTTTGCTTCTTCTGCGGCCCCCCCACGGATAAACAGACCTTCCTGTTCACCCACTTTCTGTGCGCCAGGCAATGTTTGAATGGTAGCCGAAATATCCGCATTGGCTCCTGCTGTAGTGGCAATGTCCAGGGCTTTTAAAACCGTACCTTTTTTCTTATCACTGGCTTCATAGGAACCAGCAGTTATAATGACTGCTTTTAACTCATTAATTTCTTCCTTCAAAGTAAAAGCCATGGACATTGTATCAATTCCCAAATCAAATGCCTGTTCAAGCGTTTTAAAACCGATATTGCTTACAACCAGTATTACCTTTCCTTTCTCGGTGGTCTTAAAGGAAAAAGCGCCTGTAGAATCCGAAAGTGTGCCATCATAACTATCCTTAATTACAATATTGGCACCCGCCAAAATACGACCTTTCTGATCTTTCACTGTCCCTTTTACCAGTACCTGCCCTTTTAACAAGCTACCCAACATTAGACCGGCTATAAATAATAGAATTGCTTTCATTGTATCGATTTGCAGAACAAACATAAACTGGTTTATTTTATAAACCAAATTATTTTATAAAATATTAGGCTGCTTAAGTCATTTTTAAGGCAGGGCATAAAAAAAGGCCGCCCGTGGGCGACCTTTCAAGTAAATCAACTTTATTATTTGTACTGCTCAGCAATTCCTTTTGCTAAATCAGTCATTTTTTTCAATCCATCTTCAGGTAAGTTACCTTTCTTGAACTCTGCTAACACATCTGGTAACTTATTTTCCATTTCCATTAGGAAGTGAGCTTCAAATTCCTTCACTTTCTTAACGGCAACTTCACGAAGTAAACCTTGTGTACCCAGGTAGATAATCGCTACCTGTTTTTCCACGGTAAATGGAGTATACTGAGCCTGCTTTAACACTTCCACGTTTCTTGCACCCTTGTCAATAACAGACTTGGTTGCCGCATCCAGGTCACCACCAAACTTAGAGAAGGCTTCCAACTCACGGTAAAGCGCCTGATCTAGTTTAAGTGTACCTGCTACTTTTTTCATGGATTTGATCTGAGCGTTACCACCCACACGGCTTACAGAAATACCTACGTTGATTGCCGGACGGATACCTGCGTTGAACAAGTTACCTTCCAGGAAGATCTGACCGTCGGTAATAGAAATTACGTTGGTAGGGATATAAGCAGATACGTCACCCGCTTGTGTTTCAATGATTGGCAATGCAGTTAAAGAACCACCACCTTTCACCAAATGCTTGATAGACTCTGGTAAATCATTCATGTTCTTAGCAACATCATCGTTGGCAATTACTTTTGCAGCTCTTTCCAACAAACGGCTATGCAAATAGAATACGTCACCAGGATATGCTTCACGGCCCGGAGGTCTTCTCAATAGCAAAGAAACTTCACGATAAGCAACTGCCTGCTTAGACAAGTCATCAAATACAATC
>CALEST010000311.1 GCA_937907555.1 uncultured Sediminibacterium sp. | reverse complement strand
TACAACAGTCCGTTTTTTCGGGGGGAGGTCACATCCTATATATTCTCTGCCAGAAGAACTTATGTAGATGCTATTACCAAGCCTCTGATTTCCCGTACCAGTGATTTTTACGGGTCAGGTTATTATTTCTATGATATCAATGCCAAAATGAATTTTCAGCTATCAGAGAAAGACCATTTGTATATCAGTGGGTACTTTGGTAGAGATAAATTTACTTTTAACAATGCTGCCCGATCGTTTAAAACCTTAATTGACTGGGGCAATGCCACTGCAACCGTTCGGTGGAATCATGTATTCAATAAAAAATTGTTTTCCAATACAACATTGGTGTACAATGATTACCATTTTAATTTAAATGGGAGTCAGAACGACTTCAATATCAGGCTATCTTCGGGAATCAAGGACCTGACTGCTAAAACAGATTTCGACTGGTATATCAGTCCTTCACACAAGTTAAAATTCGGAGCCCTGTTTACGAGGCATCGATTTCTTCCCAATTTATTGGCCGGTAATCAGGACAGTGTTGTATTTGCTCCCAACAACACACCTCCTAAAATGGCCAATGAAGCTGCTTTATATGTGCAGGACGACTGGGATCTCAGCAATAAGTTTAAGCTGAATCTTGGGTTGCGTTACAGTGCATTTGGACAGTACAGTGGTATTGAGCCCAGAGCAACTTTCCGATATACACTGGATGAAACCAGCTCTATCAAATGGGGGGTAACCAGAAACCTTCAATATATACACCTGGTAACCAATGCCGGTACCACTTTACCCACCGATTTATGGGTGCCCAGTACAACAAGGGTAAAGCCACAGTTAAGCTGGCAATACGCTGCAGGGTATTTTAAAAATTTCAACAACGGAATGTTTGAGACTTCTTTTGAATTGTACTATAAAACCATGCAAAACCAAATTGAATACAGGGAAGGCTATACGCCATCTTTAAAGGATCCTGAAGAGGAATTTGTATTCGGGAAGGGGTGGAGTTATGGGGCAGAAATGTTCATCAATAAAGTCAAGGGCAGATTAACGGGTTGGATTGGCTATACATTGGGATGGACCTGGCGTAAATTTCCTGATCTGAATCAAGGGCTGAAATATCCCAGTAGATTCGACCGAAGACACGACTTATCGGTTGTAGCCAATTATAATTTAAGTGAAAAATGGAAATTGTCTGGAGTCTTTGTGTATGGTACGGGTAATGCTGTTTCTGTGCCTGAGCGTTTTTATTTTATTGGAGGAGTACTGTCTCAGCAATACGGAACCATCAATGGGTATAGAATGAATGCCTATCATCGTATGGACATTGCCGCGACCTATACTCCTAAACCCAAAAAACAAAGAAAGTATTCCAGTAACTGGGTATTTAGTATATACAATATTTACAGCAGGGCTAATCCCTATTTCTTGTATTTTGATCAGGAGGGTTCTGCGGCCGATGGAACTTTAAAAGTGTCAGGGAAACAGGTGTCTTTATTCCCTATACTGCCATCTGTTACCTGGAATGTTAAGCTTTAATTTCTGGGTACAAATTCAATAATCACTTTTGCATTTCGGCTTTCGTTGGAACTCAGAAATACCTCGTATCGTTTTTTACCCGCTGTAATAACCATTAAAGCGGTATTGGGTGGAATTTCTCCCAGGTTTTCAGCTACTACCACCAGCTCGTGCAGCTTGTCTTCAGGGCTACATTTAATTTTGAGGGAGATAGGATTAAAGGCAAGTCTTCCGTGTTTGATAACTAATTTATTGTTATGGAAAACACTGATGGTATCGTTATCAATAGTGCCATTATCAAAAAGGTCAATCTGAATATTTTCGTCTTCAACCTGAATGGTTTTCACCAGTTTGTTTTCTCTTTCCACCAGTACTTTTGGCAATGGCGTTTGTTTCTTTTCCCTGGTTTCTGTTTCTGTTTGCTCCCTCTTAACTGAAGAGGAATTGCTTTCTTCAGCTCTTCTTTGAGGCATTGTTTGTATAACAGGTGGTTCGGCAGGAGTAACAGGTAATGCGCCAACCGTAGGAGCCGCTTTTTTTACGGGTGCGCTATTTGTTTTACCAGCATTATTAGACTTTTCAATATTATTGGATTTACCTGTATTGGTATTACCGGAAATATCAGAAAGTTTATTGCTTGGTTTTGGAAGATTGTTGCCGGATGGACTGTTTTTACCTGTAAGTGTTTCTTTAGGTTTGTTGAATTTAGCAGTTTCGGTTTCTTTTTTTGCCGATTCAAGATTGCCCTTTTTTGATTTAGCAGTAGCATTTTTCTTTAAAAAATCTTCTTTTTCAAAGTCAGAATCAGGTACTCTTTCTAGGTACACTTTTCCGTTTCCGCAATCACCTTTGTCTTTTATATTGATGGAAATA
>CALEST010000310.1 GCA_937907555.1 uncultured Sediminibacterium sp. | reverse complement strand
AGTATTTACCGGTAACTATACTTTCTGGTACGAAAGTAGTCAGTTGATGAGCCGTCAGATTAGCGACAAGAATAAGAAGAATGAAGAGAAGCGTCAGGCATTACTAGATTTCATTGCCCGTTTCTCGGCCAATGCATCAAAGAGTAAGCAGGCAACTTCAAGAAAGAAAGCGCTGGAGAAATTAACCATTGAAGAAATTGAGCCATCCAACCGTAAATATCCCGGTATTATTTTCCAGCCATTAAGAGAAGTGGGTAATCAAATCTTAAATGTGGAGAACCTGAAAAAAACAATTGATGGCAGGGTTCTTTTTGATAAAGTAACTTTTAGTGTAAACAAAGGCGAGAAAATAGCATTTCTAAGCAAAGATCCTCTAGCCATTACTTCATTCTTTGATACTATTACAGAAAATGCCCCATTGGAAGGTGGAAAATTTGAGTGGGGGACTACTATTACAAAGGCTTATTTACCTCAGGAAAACAGTGAATTCTTTAAGGAAGGGCTAAGCCTGATGGACTGGCTTCGTCAATATGTGCCACCTCATGTTACGGATGCGGATGAACCATTTATCAGAGGATTTCTGGGCAAAATGTTGTTCAGCGGAGATGATATTCAAAAGAAGACAAATGTGTTGAGTGGAGGAGAAAAAGTGCGTTGTATGGTTAGCCGTATGATGTTACAGAATCCGAATCTGGTTATTCTGGATCAGCCTACCAACCACCTGGATCTGGAAAGTATTCAGAGTTTTAACGAAGGTTGTCAGTCATTCCCTGGTATTGTTTTCATTACCTCTCACGACCACACTTTCATGCAAACTGTGGCCAACAGAATCATTGAATTAACGCCCAAAGGAATCATTGATCGTCTGATGACATTTGATGAATATCTGGAAGATGCAAGGGTGAAAGAGTTGCGCGCTGAAATGTATGCCTAGATAATTTTTCTTCAGTAACTTACCGGTTCAAATTGGTAAGGAATGAAAAAAATCACGATAGCATTTCTATTGTCACTTTTTGTTGCAGCTGCTTTTGCACAGGACTTGTCGTATTATTTACCCAGGAACGTTCAGTACAACAAATCAATTCCAACGCCTGCAAGTATTGTAGGCCATGAAGTAGGGGAATGGCATGTTACCCATGATCGTTTGGTGCAGTATGTAAAAGCAGTTGACCAGGCTTCAGACAGAATGATTCTGAAACCCCTTGGACTAACCAACGAGGGCAGACAGCAACTGGCGCTGATTATAACGTCTTCTGAAAACCAACAGCGATTAGAACAGATTCGTCAGCAACATCTGGCACTAACCAATCCTGATCAATCTTCTAGCCTCAATACCAATGAAATGCCTGTTGTGGTCTGGATGGGATATAGTATACACGGAAATGAAAGCAGTGGCGCGAATGCAGCTCTTTTGGCTACTTATTATCTGGCTGCAGCGCAAGGCCCTGAAATAGATGCATTGTTGAAAAATACAGTGATTATTCTGGATCCGTCTTTTAATCCGGACGGATTAAACCGCTTTGCCAACTGGGTAAACATGCACAAGAGTTTTACACCGGTAAGTGATCCCAATGCAAGAGAATTTAATGAAGTGTGGCCCGGAGGAAGATTTAATCATTACTGGTTCGATTTAAACCGCGACTGGTTACCGGCACAGCACAAAGAAAGCAGAAACAGACTCTCACTTTATCACGATTGGAAACCGAATATTTTAACGGATCACCATGAAATGGGAAGTAATTCCACCTTCTTTTTTCAACCGGGTGTTCCATCCAGAGTAAATCCGAATACACCAGCTAAAAACCAGGAGTTAACGGCTGCCATTGGAAATTATCATGCGCAGTTTTTAGACAGTATTGGTTCCCTTTATTTTACCAAAGAGGGATACGATGATTTTTATTATGGTAAGGGGTCTACTTATCCGGATATCAATGGAGCTGTTGGAATTTTGTTTGAGCAGGCGAGTAGTCGGGGACATCTTCAGGAAACTGAAAATGGATTATTGAGTTTTCCCTTTACGATCAGAAATCAGTTTACCACTACACTATCCACGCTGGCAGCAGCTAAGGGGCTAAGAAAACAAATGCTGGATTATCAGCGCTCTTTCTTTAAAGACGTAATTAAGGAGGCTGAAGCTTATCCAGTAAAAGCTTTTGTTTTCGGTGACGCACAGGATAAGGCCAAGACCCAGATTTTTGTAGAAATGTTATTAAGGCATCAGATTGAAATTTATCCTGTTAAAACAGAAATCAATGCAGAAGGTAAAATTTTTAAACCCGGTTCTTCCTTCCTGATTCCAACCGCTCAGAAACAATTCAAAATCATTAAAACGGTTTTTGAAAAAACATTCAATTATAAGGACAGCTTGTTCTATGATGTTACTGCCTGGACTATGCCGCTTGCCTTTGGCCTGCCATATGCAGAAATCAAAACCAATATTTCAACTAATTCACAAAAACTGAACCAGCCTGTTGAACTATCTGCGGCTGTTATCGGCAGTTCCAATCCTTATGCATACGCCATTAAATGGAATGAGTATTACTCACCTAAAGTACTTTATAAGCTTCAGGAGAGAGGAATTAAAACGAAAGTGGCATCCAAACAATTTAAAATGATGATTGCCGGTAAAGAAGAGTTCTTCGATTATGGTACAATCATTGTTCCACTAAGTATACAGTCTATGGATGCACAAACCGTTGCAGGAATGGTAAATGAAGCCATACTGCACAATGGAGTAGATGCATATGCATTGGCTACCGGCTTTTCTTCAGATGGTATTGATTTGGGAAGCAATAGTTTTGTCCATCTTAAAAAGCCATCTGTGATGATGTTTGGGGGCAACGGAACCAGTGCCACAGATGTGGGCGAAATCTGGCATATGATGGATACCCGTTTTAATATTCCTGTAAGCATCGTAGACGTGGATCGTTTTGGTGCTATTAATGCAGACAGGTATAATGTAATTATTATGGCTTCCGGCACTTATAACAATTTAAATAAAAACGCACAGGATAAGCTGAAGGAATGGATTAGCGGTGGCGGTACTTTAATTGCAACCGAAGACGCAACCAAGTGGCTCTCTTCTAATGGATTCACAAAAGTATTATTTAAATCAGGAGATGATAAAAGAGATACCACTTTGCAATTGCCCTATTTCCTGCGTTCAGATGAGACCAGGGCGAAAGATATGACCGGCTCTCTGTTTGAAGCCAAGGTTGATCTGACACATCCATTGGGCTTTGGTTATAATAACCCATCGGTTACCATTTTCAAATCGAATACCTTGTTCATGGACAAAAATAATGGTGCCTATGACTCTCCTGTGATGTATACAGACCAACCTTTACAAAGCGGTTATCTTTACAGAGGCTATAAGAATGCAGTTAAAAATACTGCAGCGGTGAATGTTGATAATCTGGGACGTGGCAGAATTATTTCAATGGTAGATAACCTGAATTTCAGGGCTTTCTGGTTGGGCACTTCAAAAATGTTTATGAATGCAGTTTGTTTTGGTCCATTAATTCGATAATTGTATGAAATACTGCGTTGTTTTTTTATTGTTATCCATGCTTACTTCTGGCAATGAACTATTTGCCCAGGAGTTTAAGGCAATGACCAGGAAAGAGCAGCTTGTTTTTAACAGAAGAGAGAAATCCCTTATGCAACAGTTTCAGGAGGCCAACCTCAGCTGGCCTGCCAAACAATTGTATATACGCAGTTTTAAGCAGGATGGAGTTTTGGAATTATGGGTTAAAAACAGTTTAACCGAGCCCTTTGTATTATTTAAAACCTATAATATTTGTGCATTGTCTGGTAAGCTTGGCCCCAAACGAAGAGAGGGGGATAAGCAGGTTCCGGAAGGGATTTATTATATCAATGAATTTAATCCCAATAGCGATTACCATTTCTCTCTTGGACTTAATTACCCCAATCAGAGTGATCTGGTCTTTGCAGACAGGAATGCACCCGGAGGTGAAATTTATATACACGGGCAGTGTGCAACAGTGGGTTGTATACCCATATTGAACAGTCCTATTGAAGAGTTATATGTGCTGGCTAGTATGGTAAAAAAGCAAGGACAGGATTTTATCCCCGTTCATATCTATCCTATTCGATTCAGCAATCAACAGTCTGCCAAAGCCATACAGATGCTGGTTGGCTCCAATCCTGAATACTATCGGTTTACCAGTCAGTTAAAGGATATTTACGATTATTTTGAACAATACAAACAGTTGCCAATCATTGGAATAACTCAAGAGGGGTCTTACAAAATACTTTCCAGATAAGCGATGTATTGCATTATTTAGTATTTTGTGACGAATTATTACAATCCCGATAGCCGCTGAAGACCTCTTGGTTTAATTATACAATTGTTGTTATCTAATGAAGCGAGCTAAGCTTTCCTTTTCAAATATTATATTGATTACGGCCTGTCTGGTAGTGGTGGTTTCGATCCTTTTTTTAAATGTAATCAACACCAGAAATATCATTACCCTTAAAAACTCAATAGATACTTTAAGTATTGAGAATAAAAACATCAGCTTACTGC
>CALEST010000309.1 GCA_937907555.1 uncultured Sediminibacterium sp. | reverse complement strand
GAAGCTGGATAGCCTTAGTTCAGGATTCCTTTATGCAGTAAGCGCATCTGCAACAACTGGAGGGGAGACTGATTTTGAAAAAGTGAATAGCTATCTTAAAAAGCTGGCATCTTTTCAATTACACAATCCGGTAATGGTAGGATTCGGAATAAAAGACCAGCAAAGCTTTGAAACTGCAACTCAGTATGCACAAGGAGCTATCATTGGATCTGCGTTTATTAAAATATTGAGTGGTGCTGAGGACATTGAAGCAGCAACAAGTCAATTTATTAACCAGATTAGACCTAAATTGTAAATAGTGAAAACAGTTATTATACAATACAATGCAGGTAATATTCAATCTGTTCTTTATGCATTGGAAAGGATTGGTTGTACGGCGGATGTTACAGACAACCCCGAACAAATTATACAGGCAGACAAAGTAATTTTCCCCGGAGTAGGTGAAGCCAGTACAGCCATGAGTTATCTGAAAAACAGAAATCTGGATCAAGTAATTGTTAATTTAAAACAACCAGTACTTGGAATCTGTTTAGGAATGCAGCTAATGTGCAGGCATAGCGAAGAAAACAACACGGAATGTTTGGGTATATTCAATGAAAAAGTAAGCAAGTTCACCCCTGTTGAAGGAGTAAATAAAATACCTCAGGTTGGCTGGAATACTATTGAAAATCTCAAGACTCCGATCTTCAATGGTATTAAAGAGTCGGCCTTCTGTTATTATGTTCATAGTTATTATGCTTCCATTGGAAATGATACCATTGCAACTACTCAATATGGTATTCGGTATAGTGCCGCTTTACATAGGAATAACTTTTACGGAGTACAGTTTCATCCGGAGAAAAGTGCAGAAACCGGAGAGCAGATTTTAAAAAACTTTATTGCTTTATAATATGGAAATAATACCTGCTATTGATATCATAGATGGGAAATGTGTAAGGTTGACAGAAGGGGATTACACGCAAAAAACCATTTACAACGATAATCCGCTGGAAGTAGCCAAATCCTTTGCTGATGCCGGTGTTAAAAGACTACATCTGGTAGACCTGGATGGCGCCAAAGCTGGCAAAGTAACCAATTGGAAAGTGTTGGAATCCATTGCAAAGCATACACCCTTGGTGATTGATTTCGGCGGAGGGATTAAAACCGAAGCCGATCTGAAACTGGTGTATGAATCCGGAGCCAGCCTGGCAACCATAGGGAGTCTGGCCGTAAAAGATCCTGATTTGTTTGCTTCCTGGATACAGAATTACGGTGCAGATAAATTTTTATTGGGAGCTGATGTAAAAGGGGAGTTTATTGCTATCGGTGGTTGGTTGCAGGTATCTGATGAAACCATTATACATTTCATTGAAAAGTATATTCAGAAAGGGATTACACAACTGTTTTGTACAGATATCAGTAAGGATGGCAGACTGGAAGGCCCCTCTCTGGATTTGTATAAACAGATTATTCTTCATTTTCCTCACTTGCATTTTATTGCCAGCGGAGGTGTCAGTTCAATGGAAGATATAGTTGCATTAAGAGAGATTGGTTGCAAAGGAGTAATTGTAGGGAAAGCCATTTATGAAGGAAGAATTAAAATAGAAGAATTGTGCTAACAAAAAGAATTATACCCTGTCTGGATATCAAAGACGGAAGAACGGTAAAAGGTATCAATTTTGAACAGATACGCGATGCAGGTGATCCTGTTGAGCTGGCTACGATTTACGCAAAGGAAGGGGCGGATGAACTTGTTTTTTTAGATATCACTGCCACCAATGAAAAAAGAAAAACACTGAGTGAACTGGTGAACAAAATAGCTCATCATATTAATATCCCATTCACTGTTGGGGGAGGTATTAATTCGGTAGAAGATGTTCAGGTCTTATTAAAAAATGGAGCCGATAAGATATCCGTGAATACAGCTGCATTTAAAAAACCTGACCTGATAAATGAATTAGCGCTGGCTTTTGGCAGTCAGTGTGTAGTATTGGCCATTGATACCAAACAGGAGGTGGATGGTAACTGGTATGTATACCTGAATGGCGGAAAAGTAAAAACCAATACATTGTGTTTTGATTGGGCCAGAGAGGCAGTGGATAGAGGGGCCGGTGAAATATTACTTACTTCTATGAACAATGATGGAACCAAGAAAGGGTTTGCGTTGGATATAACAAAACAATTGTCCGTTTCATTGCCTGTTCCCATCATTGCATCCGGTGGTGCTGGAAATAAAGAAGACTTTGCTGCAGTATTTCAGGAAGCACAGGCAGATGCCGCACTAGCAGCCAGTATTTTTCATTTTAAAGAATTATCTGTACCTGAGTTAAAAAAATATTTATCTGAACAGCAAATTCCTGTTCGCTTATAAATAACTGATTATGAAAATAGATTTTGATAAATACGCAGACGGGCTGGTGCCAGCCGTAGTTCAGGATTACCAGACGCATAAAGTGCTGATGCTTGGCTTTATGAATGCCGAAGCGGTTGAAAAAACCATGGAACTGCAAAAAGTTACTTTTTTCAGCAGGTCAAAACAGCGCCTCTGGACCAAGGGAGAAGAGAGTGGTCATTTTCTGCATTTGAAGTCTATTGCTGTTGATTGTGACAATGACACAGTTTTAATAAAAGCAATTCCTGAAGGACCAACCTGTCATACAGGTGCTGATACCTGCTGGAATGAGAAGAATCATGCAGATCATTTTTTAACCTATCTGGAACAAATTATTGAGTTAAGAAAAAAAGGAAATCCGGAGGAATCCTACGTGGCCAGAATGTTTGCCAAGGGAATAAATAAAATTGCACAGAAGGTAGGGGAAGAAGCAGTGGAAATGGTCATTGAGGCAAAAGACAATAATGCCGACTTGTTTTTGAATGAATCTGCAGATTTGCTATTCCATTATTTACTTTTGCTTAACGCTAAAGGCCATAACTTAGCAGAAGTCTTACAAATTCTACAATCAAGGCATTCTAAATAAACTATGAAAACGATTCTGACTTCTTTATTACTCCTGTCTGGTCTTTCTGTTTTTGCTCAACCTAAATTTCAGATTAATGGAAATATAGCCAATGCAAAGCCCAATATGCTGGTTTTTTTAATGAATGGCAATGACGGTAAAACCATCGCTACAGATACTGTAAGAGATGGTAAATTCATATTGAAGGGTACCATTACTGAACCTGATATTTTTCAATTGGGTTTTGTGGGATATAAAGAAGCGCTTGATATTTTTCTGGACAATGATGAGGTAAACATTACAGCAGATTTCAATCAGTTTTCTGCTGCTACCATAACAGGTTCAGCGGTTGAATCTGATTATCAGCAGTTCAAATCTACTTTTAATCCTATCAGAGACAGGTTGAATTATCTGGTACAACAAATTAATCCTGAAAAAGACCGATATAAAAGAGATTCGCTGATACAACTATATGAATTAGCTAAGGGTAAAGTGTTGCAGGAAGCAACCCATTTCGCCAAAGAAAAACCTGGTTCCCCTGTCAGCTCTTTTGTCTTGTTTGCTATTAGTCCATTGTTGAATGGAAACGATGACCTTGAGCAGCGTTACACTGCATTAAGTTCTTCAGCTAAAAAAGGAACTTTTGCTAAGTTGATAGAGCAAACCATTGCTGAAGCTAACCTGAATAAGGTAGGAACCGTGGCGCTGGAG
>CALEST010000308.1 GCA_937907555.1 uncultured Sediminibacterium sp. | reverse complement strand
AATCATGCAAAATATTTTGATCAGAACAACTGGTTGTTTTTTACCAAAGAAAGATTTGATTTACTTTATCCAAGTTATGGGGATACTTACCCGGTATACAATGGTGCCATTGGAATGACCTATGAGCAGGGAGGTATACGTGCCGGATTGGGAATATTGAATGAAGACAACGATACCCTTACTTTAGTAGATCGTGCTGCGCATCATTTTACTACAGGTTTATCTACTATTGAAATTGCTTCTAAAAACAAAAGCAGATTGCTGACCGAGTTCAAGCAGTTTTTTGATGATAGCCGTGCTGGAAAGATTGGTGAATATAAAACTTATGTATTCACCGCAAAGGATGAAAATAAAATGGCTGCCCTTAAAAAGCTATTAAGTCAGAACGGAATTGAATTTGGAGTTCTTTCAAATAAGAATTTCAGAGGCTTCAATTATTTTACTGGTAAAGACGATGCCTTCAGCGATGAAGGAAGTCATATTGCAGTTAGTGCATTCCAACCCAGAGCAGTGATGGCTAAAGTATTGTTAGAGCCAAGGACTGTTGTTACAGATTCCAATACCTACGATATTACAGCCTGGGCAGCTTCTTACGCTTATGGAATTAAGGGCTATGCTGTAAAAGAAAAATTAGCAGTAAATCCGGAGAATGCAAATGCTGCTTCTATTGTACCGGTGAACAGCAATTACGGAGCATTGATACCTTATACTTCATTTAGCAGTGCCAAGGTTCTTGCCTATTTATTGAAAAATGGCGTTAAAGTGCGCTTTGTTGAAAAGCCCTTTACTTATAAAAATAAGAGCTATGATCGCGGAACGTTGGTAGTTTTAAAAACGAGTAATGCAGCCGATTGGCAGTCTGTTGTGAATCATGCATGTACAAAATTCAATGTGCAGGCAGAGGCTGTAGAAACCGGGTATATGGACAAGGGGTCTGACTTTGGTTCTCCAGATATCAAGAACATTGCAGCTACTCCTAAAGTAGCCATGTTAACCGGAGATCAAACATCCTCTTTGGCAGCCGGAGAAGTATGGCATTATTTTGATAAGATTCTTGATTATCCTATTACTCTTTTAAATGCAGCTGATGTAGCCAGGTATAATTTGAAAAACTACGATGTGCTAATTATACCGGATGGTAATTATCGGGTTTTGAATGATAAATCGGTATCTGATAAAATGAAGGATTATGTTCGTGGTGGAGGGAAAATTGTCGCTTTGGAAAATGCAATGGCAAC
>CALEST010000307.1 GCA_937907555.1 uncultured Sediminibacterium sp. | reverse complement strand
TCTACACTCTCTTTGTACACACGCTGGTACTCTTCAAAGGAATTGATTTGATATGGATAAGGCATAACCGAAATTTACCCTTGTAATTTAAAACATCTTGTACAGAGTTGTTGAAGTTTTATTGTTAAAGGAATATATTTAAGGATGAATAAAACCAAGGGAACATCCATCACTACCGTCATTAGTGCTTCCTCGGTAGGAACGATGATTGAGTGGTACGATTTTTATATTTTCGGGAGTCTCGCCACCATTATCTCTACCAAGTTTTTTCCGCAGGACAATCCAACTGCAGCCTTCCTGAGTACACTGGCCACTTTTGCCGCAGGCTTTGTGGTAAGACCATTCGGTGCTTTGTTTTTTGGAAGACTGGGCGATCTGATTGGACGCAAGTACACATTCATGGTAACCCTCTTATTAATGGGTGGTGCCACTTTTTTAATAGGTTGTATTCCCTCTTATGAAAGCATCGGATTCATGGCCCCGGTACTGGTATTGATTCTAAGACTATTACAGGGTCTGGCTTTGGGCGGAGAATACGGTGGTGCCGCTACCTATGTAGCCGAACATTCGCCCAACAATAAAAGAGGACTCATGACATCCTGGATACAGACTACGGCCACTGTTGGTTTGTTTGTATCGCTGTTGGTAATCATGGGAACCCGTGCTGCACTAAGCGCAGAAGATTTTAATGAATGGGGATGGAGGGTGCCGTTCTGGGTATCCATCTTAATGGTGCTCTTGTCTTATATCATCAGAAAAAATATGGAAGAATCGCCGGTGTTTGCGAAAGCAAAAGCAACGGGTAAAACTTCGGTGAATCCACTCAAAGAGAGTTTCGGCAATAAGCTCAATTTTAAATTTGTATTGCTGGCCTTATTCGGCGCCGTAATGGGCCAGGGTGTAATCTGGTACACAGGACAGTTTTATGCCATGAGTTTTCTGGAGAAAACCATGAATGTAAACAAAGAGCAGGTAGACAGTCTTATGTTCATTGCCTTGATCATGGGTACGCCCTTCTTTTTACTGTTCGGATGGTTCAGTGATAAGGTAGGAAGAAAATGGATCATGATGTTGGGCATGCTGGTAGCCATTGTTTCTTACCGACCCATCTACGAAAAAATGTACCAGACCACCAATCTGGAAAAGAAAAAAGAAGTCAGCCGTTCTATCAATATGGTAAACAATGTAAACACCATCACTACCTTGTACACTGATAGTACGCTAAAAACTGAGATTCAGAAAACCAATCCGGCAAACGGTGCCATCGTAAGTACGGTTCATATACAGGTAAATGATTCCGATGAACGCAAACTGATACTACTGGTTTTTTTACAAGTGATTTTTGTAACCATGGTATACGGGCCAATTGCGGCATTTCTGGTAGAAATGTTCCCAACAAAAATTCGTTACACATCTATGAGCTTGCCCTATCATATAGGGAATGGGGTATTCGGGGGATTGTTACCGGCTGTAGCCACTTACCTGACTACAGAAGCCAAATCTTCTGGAAAGGCAGACTGGTACCTGGAGGGATTGTGGTACCCGATTGGGGTAGCAACTGTCTGTCTGATTATAGGCGTTATCTATATTAATGGAAAGGATAAAGAGATAAATGATTAAACCATTTTAAAATAATCTTGTTATGAATATCGTTAGAAAGTTACTGGGTATTGTGTGGCTTGCCCTTGGAATAGCAGTAGGCTATTTTGGACTTACAATCTTAGGCATCCCTAAATTATCCAGTGGAAAACAGGACGACCTGGTTTTTGGAATCATCATCTGTTTTATTTTGTTACCCATTGTGGTTGGAGGATTGCTGGTTTTCGGGAAATATGCGCTGCAAGGGGAATACAAGCTAATAGATGACAATGCTGATCACACACATTATATTGAGTAATATACCCCCCGAGTATAGTTTGTACAAGTCCCTTCGTTTTTAATGAGGGGATTTTTTTATTTTCAATAACCCATACTTTTGAAAAAAAGGATAACTCAATTAATATAAATTATTCTTCATTCTATTTAACTATTTAATCATGCAAAAATTTACAACCCGCTTTTTTTGCCTCATAGTTTTAGCAGCAACAGTTATTCTACATACAGCGACTGCGCAAAGCACAATTGCTTCCGCAACCACTGCCAGTTTTGCTCCCCCTGCCAACCCTAAGTATACAAAGGATGTGAGCAGTGTAGACAATATTATTGCAGCACTATACAATGTGATATGTGGTGCGCCTGGTGAGCCACGTGACTGGGAAAGATTCAAATACTTATTTGGAAAAGATGCGAAACTGATACCAACCGGTAAAATTGAAGGGGG
>CALEST010000306.1 GCA_937907555.1 uncultured Sediminibacterium sp. | reverse complement strand
TCCGCGTTGAGTCCTTGGGTAACATCGGTTACTTTGTTTACATAATCAGCAAAACTGACTGTGGCTGGATTGGTGGTGTCTGTACCGTGTCCGGATAAATCGATGGCGAGTACTTTATATACCTTGCTGGTCATGAATGGCACTACTTTATCCCAGCACCATGCGCCATGCCAGGCTCCATGTACCAGTATATAGGTTTTCTGCTTGTTCTGGGCGGATAGGGTTGCTGTGGTGATTAGGAGGAAAATGAAGGGGAGGATCTTTTTCATGCTAGCGTGTTTTGGGCGCTAGTTGAATTTAAGAAAAATTTGAATGGGTTGGGGAAGGTTTTGGGTTGGGGGATTGAAACTGTTCATCTTGCCGAATGGTCGTATTGCATACAGCAAATTAAATTCCCTTCTGTGTCCAAAAATTTAGCAATAAAGCCAACGTAGGGAATGGCAGTTTTGGGCATAAGCACCTGACCACCATTGTCTTTTACTTTTTGAATGGTTTCATCAATATTCTCAACACCTATTGTGCATTCCAATCCAATAATTCTTTCAGGAACCGGTGAATACTTTCTTGATTGCATTGCACCAATTAATTCCCCATTCTCTGACTTGTCTGCCTTGATCTGCAAAAAGTCGTCCTGTCCATAAGAATTGAATCCCCATTCAAAAACGCTTTCATAGAACTTTTTTGCTCTTTCAATCTGATCTATGTGAATGGCAAAATGTGTTAATTTATTTTTCATTTTATTTGTTTTTAGTGTATAATTTTTTAGTGGCTTTATCCTTAGTTAAGAAAGCTGCGATGGTTTCAGTATAGGTTGCTGGCTTATCCCACCAAATAATATGTCCTGCATTCTCAATAAACTTGTATTCTCCTTTTAGCAAGTCTGCATATTCAAACACAGATGAATATTCACCCTGATCGTATTGCCCTTGTAAAACAAGTGCTGGAATACTGAGTGATTTTAATTTAACTCTTATATCTGTCAGGTTCCCATAGTAATTACTAAATCCGTGTGAATAGCCCCCTGCTCCTCCTTCCTCCGGTTTAACATTATTAGGATTGGCCACCATCCCTTTGGTAAATTTTGAAGCCATGGTATTGGTATAGTCGTCAAACTCTCTATCACTGGACCATTTAAAATTAAAAGCCATTGCACAAACCATTGTCATTACGATCCTAGGCTGTAGAAAATCCCTTTCAGTCTGTTCAAACACTTCAATGGGCTTTTTGAATTGGTATTTTGAAGGCACAGGATATAACTGATTCATATCTGCCATTGTACCATCCTCATTCGTTCTGTAAGGTTGTAAATCTCCAGGAGAGGAGAGTATTAATTTATCAACTCTATCAGGATGGTTCGCTAAGAAATGAGTTGCCAAAATACCCCCGTAGGAATGTCCGATTAATACCACTTTATCGGTTTTAATTTGATCCTTGATAATTTCATTTAAATCCTTCAAATGCCTGTTGAAGGAATAATCTTTGGGTTTGGGGAGCCTGTCTGATAATCCGGAACCAATTTGGTCGTAGAGATATACATCATATCCGTATTGGGCTAGTTTCTTCATTTGTTCAACGATGGCCGAATGAATATAACCGCCCGGGCCTCCGTGTAAGAAAATGATGCGGGGATTAGCGTTTGCAGTGTCTCCATCAATATAAGTGTATGCAATTCTATACCCCTCTGTCATAGACCAATACCTGGTGTCTGGTCTGGGCTTGATAGGTTTTATCGTCTCCTTTAAAGGAATTAAACTCCAGACTAATAAAATCAGGATTATGATTCCGATTGTACGAAAAGTATATTTAAAAAATCGCCTTAATAATGATTTACGGGTATTTACTTTTTTCATTCTAGAAAAAGTTATTATTTAAGTTATTTTCTTTTCAGCCCAAATAGAGGTCGTAAAACATCACTTCGCTTTAAAATGAATTCATAAAAGAATACACTTGCCAAAAGAGTAAAAAACAAAAGCAAAATGAATTTCACCTTTACATCAAGATTCAATGGAAACAATAACCAGGATCCAATGTATAAGAAAGCCATGTGAACTATATATACAGGATAGGCTGCTTCTTTAAAATAGACCAGCCACCTACTATCATTATTCAGATAGGTATACGCAAATCCAAGTATTGAGAATATCCAAGTGTTTGATTCTATTGATAACAAGTATGGGGATGCCGGTATGGGTGAATGCATAGATCTTACAATAAAAAGTACTAAGGCAATTAATAAGCAAATCCATTTCCATTTTAGCAATGTCTTCCAAAACGATTCTCCTCCCAGCATAAATAAGAATCCAGACAGAAAAGCCAACATACCCAAAACAAGTCCATGGAAAGTGAATGCATACATTTCAAACATGACGGGTTTTACAAATAACACTTCTAAAAGAAACAGAGAAAGAAACAGTAATAAACCAAAGGGAGTACTGAATATTCTTTTGATAAAAACAACCGCTTTATTATTCGCGCTTTTTATTAAAAAGTAGTAAACAGGCGCCAGAGCGAGTACATATAAGAGAATATTTCCCAAGAACCATAAATGTCCCAGTCCAGGCATATATGAGAATTCCCTTCCATAGTAATGCTGAAGTACCAGCCAATGAATCGGCACAATTACCAGGCTACCAAACAATAGAGGAACACCTATTCTAACAAAGCGTTCTTTAAATAGCTGTATCCAGTTTCTGTTTTGGGTGGCCAGATACACTCCCATACCAGATACATAAAAGAGAATAGGTATGCGCCAGACATTCAACATGGTCATAGGCACCCATATAGATTCCCATGAATTATTATGGGTTATGAAACCAATAAAGCCGCCCCAGGGTTGAAAACCAATTGCCGTGTGATAAATAAGCAATAAGCCAATAGCAATCACCCTTATCCAATCAATATCATATCTTCTGTTAGACATATGTAGATATTTTACTTAAGCATTGTAGCAATAGCAGGTCTGATTTTCTCGATATACTTGAGATCAAGCTTAACCCCCATGGGTGCCAATATTTGTTGCATTTGTTCATAAATAGATTTGACAGCACTAAATGGGCCTGCAACAGTTTCATATGCAGTATTTCCATAATTATTCTTGAGGGATTTATTGGCTTTTTTAGCCAGTAAAATCTTTACCATTTCTGTCTTACCAAAAAATGCTGCAACATGTAAAGCGGTAGAACCATCATTGTTTTTAACATTCAGATCGGCACCTGCACTAATTAATAAGTTTGCGATTGCTTTTTGTTCGAATAAACAAGCAGTCATTAACGGACTTGAACCTCCCATTGGGTCTTTTTGATTTAAGTCTGTACCAGCTGCAATATGTTGTTTAACGGCTTCAATGTTTCCAGTTACAACTGCCGTATGAATATCCATTTTAGGGGCCTGCTTTTTTTTTATTTTAGCAGCATTTTTCTTTTGGGCGGATTCTTCTATATTTACCATTGCGACAAGGCAAA
>CALEST010000305.1 GCA_937907555.1 uncultured Sediminibacterium sp. | reverse complement strand
TCATTTTTTATTTTACTCAATACTTCTGCTGCACCCAAAAGCATAGCAATATGCGAATCATGTCCGCAGGCATGCATAACAGGAACCGTTGTACCATTGTATTCGCCTTTGGCTTTGGAAGCAAAAGCAAGACCGTTTCTTTCTTCTACAGGCAGGCCATCCATATCTGCCCTTAAAGCAACTACTGGCCCTGGTTTACCACCCTGCAATACACCTACAATACCTGTTTTTGCTATTTTTTTTGTGCTAATACCCAAACGCTGTAAAGTTTCTTCCACTTTCTTACTGGTATTGAACTCACGGTTTCCCAACTCGGGATGTTCATGAAAATATCTTCTCCATTCAACCACTTTCGGAGTGACTTCGTTAAAAATAGACTCCAGTGAAAGATTTGATTTTTGTGCGGTTGCCGTTCCGCAAATAAGCAGCGCAAGTACCCATGTTTTTTTCATACAGTAAACAATTAGCTACTGAAGATACGCTATCACCTCGAGGAATAAAACCGAACTGTATAAATTATTAAGCACGCAAAGCCCCAAAACTGTATTTTTACTGAAACGTATTCTTATGAAAAAAATCCTGTTCAGTACCCTTTGTTTTGTTTCCATTTCCTTTTCGGCTGTTCATGCTTCCAGTGTGGAAGTGGGAACTACAAACGAGGCCAGTAAAAATAAAGCTACTGAGAATTCAAACATTCAATCCAACTGGGATGATGCTGTGGTAACGGATGCCATGTCGAATTTCAAAAGCTTATCCCGGGTTGAAAGAAAAGCAAGAGTAAAGGAAGTAAAAAAATACCTGAAGGAGTACAAAGCCAATGCAGCAAATGCAACCGGTTCTAACGATAAAGTTTTATTGGCCATACTTGCCATTTTGTTACCGCCACTTGCTGTTTATTTACACCAGGGAGCCACCAACAGTACTTTCTGGATTAGTGTACTACTTACCCTTTTGTTTTGGTTACCGGGTGTAATTTTTGCATTGATTACCGTATTGTAACTGAATCCCGCAGATTTTATCTGTGTTCCCCATACACTTGGCGAAGTACATCAGCTATTTCGCCAAGTGTACAATAAGCTTCAACAGCCTCTAAAACAAATGGCATTATATTCTGCGTTCCTTCTGCTGCCTGCTTAATATTTTGCAGGCATTCATTTACAAGTTGCGTATCTCTTTTCGCTTTTAGTTCTGCAAGTCTGGATGATTGTAATTGACGAATGGAATCATCAATTTTGAAGCCGGGAACCGGGCTTTCTACCTCAACCGTAAATTTGTTTACCCCAACAATAATTTTCTCGCCACTTTCAATATTTCTTTGGTATTCAAAAGCACTTCTGGCAATTTCATCCTGCATGAATCCCTCCTCAATAGCACTGACACTTCCACCCATTGCATCTATTTTATTCATGAGCTCCAAAGCTTTTTGTTCTACTTCATTGGTAAGAGACTCTACAAAATAGCTACCCGCCAAAGGATCTACCGTATCGGGTGCACCACTTTCAAAAGCAACTATCTGCTGAGTTCTTAGAGCAATTCTGGCTGCTTCTTCGGTAGGTAAGCTCAAAGCTTCATCGTATCCATTGGTATGTAAGCTTTGCGTGCCCCCTAAAACGGCTGCAAGGGTTTGAATGGTAACCCTGCTAATATTATTCAGCGGCTGCTGAGCGGTTAAAGTAGCACCACCAGTTTGTGTATGAAAGCGAAGCATCATGGCTTTTTCATCCGTTGCCCCCAGGTCTTTCATAATGGTAGCCCACATTCTTCTGGCTGCTCTGAACTTGGCTACTTCTTCAAAGAGATTATTGTGCGCATTAAAGAAGAAAGAGAGTCTTTTTCCAAAAACATTTATATCCAGTCCCTTGGCAAGTGCAGCCTGCACATAAGCTTTACCGTTGCTTAGCGTAAACGCTATTTCCTGCACCGCCGTACTACCTGCTTCACGAATATGATACCCCGAAATAGAAATAGTATTCCACTTTGGCACCGACTTGCTACACCATTCAAAAATATCGGTGATAATGCGCATAGATGGTTTTGGAGGATAGATATAAGTGCCTCTTGCAGCGTATTCTTTTAAAATATCATTCTGAATAGTTCCCGCCACTTTGGTTAAATCTGCACCCTGCTTCTTAGCCAATGCAACATACATAGCCAATAGAATAAAGCCAGTGGCATTAATGGTCATGGAAGTACTTACTTTCTCCAGTTCAATGCCCTTGAATAATAATTCCATATCAGCAAGACTGTCAATAGCTACACCAACTTTTCCTACTTCACCCTCTGCCAGTGGATGATCACTGTCATATCCAATTTGAGTGGGTAAATCAAAAGCCACACTTAATCCCATAACACCCTGACTCAACAGATAATGATAGCGTTTGTTGCTTTCTTCTGCAGTAGAGAAACCCGCATATTGGCGCATGGTCCAAAGCTTTCCCCTGTACATATCAGGCTGAACACCGCGTGTGTAGGGGAATTGACCCGGTTGATTATGTAATCCTGAAAAGGACTGGATATCTTCAGCTGAATAACAGGTTTTAATGTTGATACCGCTATCTGTCTTCTTATTCTCTGGCATAGATCAATATTAAAATTACAATACTTGTTTAGCTTCATAACTCAATGCTTCTGCAACCAATTCATGTAAAGCTGCAGCAGGATTCGCCATTAAATACTGCAAAATGGCTTTTTGTAAATCCAAACCCGATGCCTGTTCTGGCAACTGCTGGGTAAGCTGATTGATAATCTGAAGATTTTTCTCCTTCAGATTTTTAACTGCTTTCCACGAAGAAGGCTGAATATACATTTGCTGGGTAACATTAAAATCAAATTCTTCTCTAATAGTCTTTGTATATAAAGCACATAATTCCCTCGCGGAAATGGCATCTGCAGGGTTTCTGCTGATCAGGTTAGGGAGGGCAATTCTATCCGTTAACAATATCAATCTTTCATAAGCCTGAAGTGGCAGACTATTGTTTCGTGTGGATTGCTGCTTTTCGTAAATAACCAGTCTACGTTGAAGATAAATCAGGTAACCAGCCATCGCAGCCACAGAACAAGCCAATAACACGGTAATCATCATGGAATTATCCATTCTTCACAACTTTCTGCAAAGGTAGGGGTTGCGCAAGGAATTCCTTGTATCGTAAATCCATTCTGTACAGGATTCTGACAAATTGGTAATTTTGTACAATAAATGGAGCGTATGGAAACAACAATGAATGCCACAATCCCAGTAACACTTACTGAAGGTGCTATTACAGAAATAAAAAGACTCATGAATGAACCCGGCTTTGATACTACTCAATTCTTAAGAGTAGGAGTGAAAGGCGGGGGCTGCAGTGGAATGACTTATGTTTTAGGTTTTGAAAAGAAAGAAAAAGAAGACGATCAGTTTGAAATTGAGGGAATCCCCTGTATCATGAATAAAAGCCATGGATTGTACTTATATGGAATGGAA
>CALEST010000304.1 GCA_937907555.1 uncultured Sediminibacterium sp. | reverse complement strand
GAACGGAACAGGTTTTCTTTCCAGCCAGCGGTGGCGTGTTTCGCCATCGGCACGCTTGGATGCCACTGGCGAAAGGGCAGGAGCCATTGCTTCAGTTTCATTGGAAAACTGGCCGGATTTGATTGTTTTAACCAGATTCCAGACACCGACTACAGCTCCTGTGATATAGAGAGCTCCTCCCACACTTCTGGCAAAATACATGGGTATGATCTGGGTTACCGTTTCCAGGAAATTGGGATATTTAAGGAAGCCCATATCATCAAATTCTTTCCACATCAAAGTTTGAACAACAGCACCCCAATAAAGCGGAATCGCATAGAATATAATTCCCAGCGTTCCCAGCCAGAAATGAATGTTAGCCAGTTTCTTTGAGAAAAGCTGGGTGTTGAACATTCTTGGGATCAGGAAATATAACATACCAAATGTCAGGAAGCCATTCCAGCCCAGTGCGCCGACATGCACGTGAGCTACAGTCCAGTCGGTGAAATGGGTGAATGCATTGATGGCTTTGATCGACATCAGTGGTCCTTCGAGAGTTGACATTCCATAAGCAGTAACGGCGACTACAAAGAATTTCAGTACCGGCTCCTCGCGGACTTTGTCCCATGCGCCGCGCAAGGTGAGTAAGCCGTTCACCATACCTCCCCATGAAGGAGCGATCAGCATAACAGAGAAAACCACTCCAAGTGTTTGCGCCCAGTCGGGCAATGCGCCATAAAGCAAATGATGAGGGCCAGCCCATATATAGAGGAAAATCAAAGCCCAGAAGTGAATTATTGAGAGGCGGTATGAATAAACCGGGCGATTTGCTGCTTTAGGCAGGAAGTAATACATAAGGCCCAGGTAAGGTGTTGTAAGGAAGAATGCAACTGCGTTGTGTCCATACCACCATTGTACCAGGGCGTCCTGTACCCCTGCATAAATGGGATAGCTTTTCAAAAGACTTACCGGAATAGCAATGGAATTAACAATGTGTAATACGGCTACGGTCACGAATGTGGCAATATAGAACCAAATGGCTACATAGATGTGGCGGGTCCTTCTTTTAATAATAGTCCCGAACATATTCCATCCGAATACAACCCAGATGAGAGCTACCAGGATATCAATCGGCCATTCCAGTTCGGCGTATTCTTTTCCGGTAGTGATACCGAAAATGAAGGTCACCGCTGCAAGAACAATAATCAACTGCCATCCCCAGAAATGGATGTAACTGAGCATGTCGTTGAACATACGGGCTTTGCAAAGCCTTTGCAGTGAGTAATAAACACCGGTAAAAATACCGTTACCCACAAAGGCAAAGATGACCGCATTGGTATGCAACGGTCTGAGTCTGCCAAATGTAGTGTAGGCAAAGTCAAATGATAAAGCTGGAAATACAAGTTGCAAAGCAACAAGCAATCCGACCACCATGCCTATGACACCCCAGAAGAGCGTTGCGTAGGCAAAATACTTGACGATCCTGTTGTCGTAGTAGAATTTTTCCTGTTCCATAATTTAGGTTTTTGGTTTATTGTTAAATGCTATTCTGCTTTCTTCTGCCTTCTTTCTTCTGACTTCTGTCTTCTGCCTTCTGACTTCTGTCTTCTGACTTCTGTCTTCTGTCTTCTCTTCCAAAACATTAGTCTCGTCATCAAACAAAATTCTTACTGAAGGTGTATATTCATCTTCAAACTGTCCGGCCCTGATCGACCAAATAAACAGAATAAGGAAGCCAATAGCTACGAAGAGACTTACTGCGATAAGGACGAATATTACGTTCACAGAGGGATTATTCTTAGTCTTTTACCAAGACAAATATAAGATAGAATCCTTTTTACAGAAGCAAGATCGCCTTTGAAATATGCATAATCTTTGATATTTAGAAGTGTTCTAAATATCAGGTGACTCAGAATTTTTTCCTGGCCAGGAGCAGGGTGCTGAAAGTTGCAAAGGCAACTACGGAGACAGAG
>CALEST010000303.1 GCA_937907555.1 uncultured Sediminibacterium sp. | reverse complement strand
TGCAAGAAACGAGAACAATGATTACTTCAGCATGACTACTGCAAGAGTTAACATCAATCTTGGTGATAACAGCAAGAAAGTTCAGCCTCTATACTGGATCAATCCAAACAATTTTATCTACAGCGAGTTAAACGCTCCTCAGCACATGAAAATGCCTAAAGTGGTATTACCTGATGCAGATAAAGATGGTGTAACTGATCAGTTTGATATGGAACCAAATACTCCAGCAGGTGCTCCAGTTGATTCTCATGGTGTATCTAAGGATACAGATGGTGATGGAGTTCCTGATTACAGAGATAAGGAATTGTTGACTTCTCAAAAATGTTTCCCTGTAAACAATGATGGTATCGGAACTTGTCCTGAGAACGCTTGTTGCAAGGAAATCAGAGAGATGGTTAGCAGCATGCAAGCTCAAAAAGCTTCTTGTTCAATCGGTGCTTTACCAAGCGTACAGTTCAAAGGAACTACTACCAAGTTAAGCAAAGATGCAATGGTAGTTCTAGGTGCAGCTGCAGCTCAATTGAAAGCTAACCCAACTTGTAATGTAAAAGTTATCGGATACGGTGCTACAAGCAAAGCTGCTCAGCAACAAAGCTGGGAAAGAGTAAACGCGGTTATCAAATACCTGGTAGAAAAGCAAGGTATTGCTGAAAGCAGATTGTTATTCGTGTATGCTCAGGAAGGTAAAGCTGGATCTGTAGACCTACAAGGTACTACTGAAGAAGGTCCAAATAGCGTACCTGCTCCACATCCAAACTTGAAAAGCAGAAATTAATAAAAGCTTTTAAATAGAAAAAGCCCCGGGTTTTACCTGGGGCTTTTTCTATTTAGACTTAATCAGATTGTACTCAAATCTGCTCTGTATACAATCCAATTAATTTGGGGATTTATATTTTAAGCTAACTGTTAAACAGGCGGTCAAAATGCAATTCGCCAAAATTTTGCAGGGAGCTTAGTTTTAAATCAGCTGCACCCCATTTTTCTTCTTTTGTTTGGGAGTGGTGGGGAATCACCACACATTTCATTCTGGCAGATTTGGCTGCTATCATACCGTTAAAGGAATCTTCAAAACAAATACATTCGGTTGGTTTGCTATTCATTGATTCTGCACAATTAAGGTAAACCTGTGGGTGAGGTTTTCCATAAGGAAGAAATTCTGCAGATGAAGTGGCACTTAAGTAAGGTCCAATGCCCGTCATTCTTACTACCAGATCAATTAATTCAGGCGGAGAAGAAGTTGCCAGACCTATTTTAAATTCTTTGTTTGCAAAGAAGTCAAATATATGAGGCACACCTGGCATAATGCTGGCTTTTTCTTCAATTTTTTTCAATACACCACTAACAATTTCCCTTTCTGCTTCAGGTGCATGCTGCATATCTATTTTAAAATATTGGAACCACCAATCTACAAACTCTTTTGTTCTTAACCCCGTGGTACTTGCATACATGGCATTGGTTAATTGAACACCATACGATTTAAATGTATCTGTTGCAGCTTCATGCCAAAGTGGCTCACTGTCAATCAATAAGCCATCAATGTCAAAAATTACCGTTGTTAAAGCCATCTGTTATTTTTTCTGCTGCAAATGTATAATCTATTCCTTATTTTGCACTGCTGGCCAATTATTATCGACATGAATTTAGTGGAAAGACTAAAAAATATTCGTTTAGTAAGATCATTCGTTTATGGTTTTGTAGGAATGGCTACTTATCCGGGTCTTACAGTTATCAATAGTATAAAAATTGAAGGTACGGAGCATTTGAAAAAATTGCCTAGAAACAATGTACTCTTCGTAAGTAATCACCAGACTTATTTTGCTGATGTAATTACGTTCATTCATATTTTCTGTGCTGTTAAATGGAGAAAGGAAAACAAACTGGGACTACCTTATTATTTGCTGAATCCTTTTACGAATGTTTATTTTGTTGCAGCAGAAGAAACCATGAACGGCAGTCTGATCAGCCGCATGTTTAAGCTGGCCGGTGCTTTAACCGTAAAAAGGACCTGGAGAGCGGAAGGAAAAGATGTAAGCAGAAACAGGGACGAGTCTGATACGCAGAAAATTGATCAGGCCTTAAATAAGAGCTGGGTAATTACTTTTCCTCAGGGAACCACCAAACCTTTTGCTCCAGGAAGAAAAGGTACTGCGCATATCATTAAAAACAATCAACCTGTTGTGGTGCCCGTAGTAATCAATGGATTTTGGAGAGCTTTCACCAAAAAAGGATTGTCATTCAAAAAGAAAGGCTCCCTTTTATCGGTTAGATTTAAAGAGCCTATGATTATTGATTATAAACAGTCTGTAGATGAAATCTTAGACCAAGTAATGGAAGCTATTGAGCAAAGCAAGAATTATATGCTCAAAGGGAAACATCATTTAATGAGTAAGCTCGACAAATAGTCCCTCTTATTTTACAAATAGGGCTTTTAATTCACTGGCATCATCCGGTTTCATTTTACCAGCTAAAATGAGTCTTAGCTGTCTTCTTCTTAATGCACCATCATAAAGCCTTTGCTCATCTTCAGTTTCTGGTATTAATTGAGGAACAGGTCTTGGTTTTCCGTTGGGATCTAATGCAACAAAGGTGAAAAATGCTTCATTGCTTTCGTATTTGTATTGATGAAGCAAATCTTCTCCCCAGACTTTGAGGTGAACTTCCATGGAAGTGTTGAATGCCCGGCAAACTTTTGCTTCAATATGTACCACATTCCCTAGCTTGATTGGGTTTTTGAAACTTAAATTGTCAACAGAAGCGGTCATGCCCGGTGTATTGGAATGCTTACCGGCTGCAATGCCTGCGGCAATATCCATCCAATACATTAAACGACCTCCCATTAAATTTCCAAAAGTATTGGTATCGTTGGGTAGCACCAACTCATTCATAATGGTAAAACTTTCACTAGACTTTTTCGCCTCCATAATGGTTATTTCAAATGCAAATATAGGTTAGCTAATCCAGCTACGGTTAAATGGATATAGTTTCCAGACCGGATAGAAATTCCGGGTCTACCGAAGCTCCAATTCCGGGTTGATCGGACAATATCAGTTCTAATCCCTTGTATTGTACCCCTTCTGTAACAGGATCCACTTTGTGTCCAAGTAAACATGTGTCTAAATCGTAGAATACAATGTTCTTTCTTGACATAGCAAAATGAACTTTGGCTGTTAAAGCCAGTCGGCTTTCCAGCATGCCACCCATCATACAAGGGATATTGTTTTTTTCAGCTACTTCGTTGATTCTGGTAGCTTCTGCAATGCCTCCGCTTTTAGCAAATTTAATATTGATAAAGTGGCAGGCGTTATTTCTAATGATTCTTTCCGCATCCTGATGCGTATAAACGGATTCATCTGCCATAATCGGTATAGGTGAAATTTTACAAAGTGCAGGCAGTAATTCATCATTATAAGTGCGCATTGGTTGTTCGCAAAACTCTATCTTGTATTTTCCCAATTCAGTTAATGCGGTCACTGCATCTTCGTATGTCCATCCCTGATTGGCATCAATTCTAATAGCAGCTGAATAGCCTATAGCATCCCGAATGGCTTTGATTCTTTCAATATCATCGGCTGCATTTTTTCCCAATTTCACCTTGATGGTTTCAACGCCATTCTCAACAAAAGCAATCGCCTGTTTTGCCATGGCTTCAGGACTGTCAATTCCAATGGTTAAATCACTGATGATAGGCTTACGTGATCCTCCCAGAAAAGCATATAATGGTTGGCCTGCGTGTTGAGCAGCGATATCGTGCAATGCTAAATCAAAAGCGCTTTTGGCAGTATAATTTCTGGCAGTAAATAAATCCAGTTCCTGCATCCGGGTAGTGATATCCAGCGGGTCTTTTTGTTTCCAGATTGCTGCAAATTCCTTAGCCATTTCAAAACAAGTGGCCTGTGTTTCCCCAACAATCATCGGGAAAGCAGAACATTCTCCGGTTCCTGTAATTCCCTCATTTGTATGCACACGAATTAAAAGATTCTGTGCATAATGCATGGTACCGGTTGCAATGGTGAATGGCACCATGGGAATTGAATACTTGTATATGTCTATGGAAGTAATTTGCATAAGCAAATGTCTATTTTTCCTGGTAATAGCGTTCACATTTTTTCCAATAAGAAAAGAAGCTTCCGAAGTATTGATTTACGGCTGGAAACAGCCAGGCTCTTTCTTCCTGAATTCCTTTATAATGAGCGGCAACAGGATGTTCTTTGTAAATGATTGTATTGTTGCCAATCAAGGTTTGTAGTTCCTGAAATGGGCCCGCAAATACCTGTATTCCCGGAATATTGTGATTGGCTAAATTCAATATAAAATGGATTACTTTCTCACTTACAGGATACTTTTCAAAATGGTCGGGCTCTAAAAGTAATATTCTGTTGGCATTGATTTCGTTATGCCAGTTGGGATCCAGATTATAGGAATTATAAATTAGCACAGGTAAGGATGGATCAATAACAGGCGTTTTTTTCTCGGGTAATGGAGTTGTTAAATTAATGTCTTCTGTTGGTTTAAGATCAACAGGTATTTCTGTAAATGGAAATGCTTCATAAGGGCAATCCAGATAACTACCATGCTGTTGTGTACCCGCATACTTATTGATATTATCCTGGTTGGCGTAATATTTTTTACTGCTGAATGATCCTGCAACCCATTGCCAGCTTAGCATATTACTAGCGAGGTCTCCATCTAATAAATGATAATACATCCATTTTGCAGGCATATGCCAGTGCGATTTTGCAATATTGCAGGTAAGCATGGCTGTATACATTCTGGCATGATTGTGCATATAACCTGTTTGATAGAGTTGCCTTATGGCTTCATCAATTGCCTCAATGCCAGTATTGGCTGTTACAATATTAGTGGGAATCTGCCTGTGCTGCACATTTTCCTGGTCCTGTTTCAGGTCACTAAAAATGGCTAAACCTTTGTGTTGCCAAACTCTCTGGAAGAACTCCCTCCAGGCCAGCTCCTGAATAAGTTTTTCTGAAACATATCTGCCGAATTTCGGAACAACAATTTGTTTTATTTGTGGCAACTGGATAACACCTCTGGCAATATACGGCGAGAGGTATGTTACAGCACCATTTATGAAGTTTCGGGTTTTCTCGTATTTCCGTGCATCGGCCTGTTCAATGCGGGCAATAATTTTATTGTATTGAGTGGGAAAGGAAATCATTTTGTAATCGTATTTAAATAGTCTTCTGCAATTTGTAAATGCG